>JAUWDP010000267.1 GCA_030608725.1 Candidatus Bathyarchaeota archaeon | reverse complement strand
TCGTGACGAGCATGGCGTCGTACCCCTTCTCCCCCATGAACGACTTGGCGTGCTCCAGCCTCCTCCCGTACTCCTTCCAGCTGATCCTAAGCTTAGGCATAATAATCCGCTCATCTCAGATTCCGCCTATTAACGTTAAATCACTATCGACCCCGCACAACCATTTTATAGATGCCCGAAAAACGATTAGACAATTCCAATTGGAGGGCCTGGATGCAACTCTGGGAGTGGATACTGACCTTCATCCTCATAGGCCCCCTGATCCTCACAACCATCGTGCTCAGCCTCAGCCTCGCAGATGTGGGCCTCAAGGACCTTGCCCGCTACTTGAACCGGCTGCGGACCGAGGAGGGGCCCCCCCTCCCAGAGGACACCATCCCCGACGTCGATATCGACAGGTACATTGAGGAGCTGAAGAAGCAGAAGGATCGGGATGAAGGTTAGTCCTCGCCGTAGATGAGCTTCATCTCGTCGAGGGAGAGCTTCTCACCTGCCTCCAGCTTGCGCTTCGCCTCCGCTAGGAGCTCCTCCCTCTTCGCCCTGAGGCTCTGGTCCCTCCAGGCGCTGATCCTCTGGCCCGCCACCTTGAGCTTCTTCCTCAGCTCCCGGACCTCGGGCAGGACGACGTCTATCTCAGCGTTGACCTTCCTGCTCTCCTCGAGGCGCTCCACGAACCTGGCGTGGAACTCATCGGCGCGGTCACTCTCCTCGTCGGTCTTCCTGTACAGCGCGAGCATCCTCTCGTGGTGGCCCTGGCTCACATCGCGGATCGCCTGTATCTCGTCCCTCCCCTTGCGTATCTCCAATCCTATGGTCTGGGAGCCCGCTAGGGAGTCCAGCCTGACATCATCCTGGGCTTCAAGCCTCTTGTGCTCCTCCAGGAGGGCCCTGAGGCTGCTGGCCCGCTCCATAAGCTGCTCCTCCTTGTCCCTGATCTCCATGGTGGGCGTCGTCGACATCTCCCACTCGACCTGCTGCAGGTCCTGCTCCACCCTCCACCGCGGGGGCAGCCCGGATCTCCGCTCCTCCCGCCTCCCGTCGAGCTGGTTGAGCTCCCCCCTCTTATCGTCGAGCTTTTCCCTCAGCCCGTCTATCCTTGCCTTGATCTCGGCAACCTTCTGGTTGAGCTCGTCCCTCCGGCTTCTCTCCGAGGAGGCCTGCTGCCGGAGCGACCTGACCTCCTCGTTGAGGGCGTCGCGCTGTTCCCTGAACTTGTCCGCATGCTCCCGTAAGTTGCCCCTCTTCCTGAAGAGCCCGTTCAGTGTCCTCTCGAGCTCTGTGAGCCTCTCGTCGTCAGCTGACATTCTGGTTCTCCTCCCCGTGGAGCTTCCCTCTCATCGCCTCATGCAGATTGGGCTCTCCATTAAAAACTCTGCGGATAATTGGACCACATCTCTCCCGTCCAATCACGTGAGACGTGGTGCTCGATGTTGGTAAAAGTTGGCCTCAGATTAACTCTGATCGGTCATTGATCACCCTAATGCCTTCACATCATCGGCCATACTGGGATTATCATGCGACGATATATGGGTTCCCCTGAACACTGTTAAGGCGGTTGAAGCGTACAACCTCGTGCAGCACGGTTCGCAACAGATAATTAGTGTACTCCACTACTCTTCTCCGGCTAAAATGCGGGATCTGGAGGAGAGGGGGCTCATCGTCCTCGGAGTCCACTTCATCATCCACCTCATCCCGCTCACGTTCGTCGCCTGGGTCCTAGGATCCCAGAGCCTCAGCCTGCTCAATGTGCTGGGCTACGGGGCATTGGCCACGTTCGTTATCATACTCGCGGAATGGCTCCTGGGACCCTCCCTGATTTCATCGATGGTTGATCCCCGGTGGATTGCTGAGGGGGAGGATCCCATCATCTGGGCCCTCGTGGAGGGGGAGGCACGGAAGCTGGATATGCGGGTCCCCCGGATCGGCGTCATCGACCACATGGCCCCCAACGCGCTGGTGTACTCGTCGCTGACGGGTCGGCCTGTGCTACTCTTCACGAGGGGCCTCCTAGTGGAGCTGACTCACAGCGAGGTCAGATGCGTTGTGGTCCACCTCATGTGCCGCTCCCGGGGCTGGGTCTCCTCGGTCCTGACCACTGTGTCGGGGTTCCTGACTGTCTTCAACCTGTTGTCCAGGGGGTACCTTCAGCGTAGGGCCAGGGGGCAGTCCCCGGGTCTTCTCAATGTGATGCTAGCCGGATGGGGGCACCTGTTCATGAACTTGGCGTATCCTGTCATGGCCCCCCTGTCGAGGCGGTTGACGGTTCAGGGGGACGAGGCCGCTTTGGCTCAGACCGGTGATCCCTCCAGCTACCTGAGGGCGCTGATGAAGGTCTCGGCGGGGCTAGCCTCCCGGGAGCTGGACCTAGTCCAGGTGTTCCTGGGGGGGCACTCGTTCCAGGACCCCACCGTCGCGAACATAGATACATCAGCGGTGAGGAACGTCGCCGGGATTTATGGGATCAACCTAGACATTCTCTTGGGATACAAGTTCCCCGCCGATCAGGGTAACCAGTCGCCACTGCCCTGCCTTTTCAAGAGGCTATCGTTGCAGCCCGAGCTACCCGAGAGGTTCAGGAGCGTGGTTGAGACGGGGAAGAAAGTTCAGACCCCAATCAAGATAGGTCTGGCCTGGATAGAGTAGGGCCTCACTCGATGCTCAGCTTCTTGCCCTTGCCCTTGGGCTGACGCCTGGTCAGCGTCGTCTCCAGGACGCCGTTGGAGAAGATGGACCTCGCAGACTTCTCGTCAACCTCCACGGGGA
>JAUWDP010000362.1 GCA_030608725.1 Candidatus Bathyarchaeota archaeon | reverse complement strand
AGCATCGAAGCTCTCCAGGTTACCCCCGTAGAAGACGGCGGCGACGATCGATACCACGGCAATCACAGCTAGGACGTAGCCCAAGATGCCCCAGCCGAGGCTCTTTCCGTCTTCTTCCTTGAGCTCCACGTAGCCTATCCTTGGGTAGGTGAATCTTGCCTTGAGGGCCTCTATCACTCTGTTCCCGTATATCGGGACGAAGGCCAGGAACACGGTGAAGTAGCTCCTCGCCCAAGTGCCCGCCATGAAGAAGAGGAGGATCCCCAACAGCAGCTCCATTATGCCGTCGCTGTTGGCCTCTCTCCACATCTTGCGCTCGATCTCGTCGAGGTCTATCTTTTCGTCCATCTGCCTCAAGGCCATGTAAAGTACTTTGCCCTATTTAAACACTTTGCAGCACAAAGTATATTTTCTAATCGTCAATTATTGCAGTCATTTTCTCTGGAACTAGGTTTAAAAATCGACAGCCAATAGAACAATTAGCTCAATGAATTTCACCGAATGCATAAGAGACAGGATCAATCAGGACGGAGGCCTCGCATCAGGAATCCACTCACTGATCGTGTTCAACTCGTATGTAAGGGGCGACTTCGTCGAGGGAGTCAGCGACCTCGACTTCTTCGTCGTCCTCACAGGAGACCCCGAGGAAATCATGCCCAGGCTGACTCCTATAGTGGAGGAGTGCACGTCGGGAATCAAAAAGGTCCTCCTCGACCTCCCCTGGAGCCGTCTCAGCGAGATCGATGACCCCCTGAACAAGGGGTTCCCCTTCAAGTTCCTCACCATCTACCAGGAAGATTTCCTCGAGAACCACGTCGTCGTCTACGGGAAGGGGATAAAGGACGTCCTGCCCCGTTATGACATGAATGAACTCTTCAGGTGGAGGGCGGAGCGACTCCTTAACGCCCCTGAGAGGTTCAAAGATGACCCCAAAATGCTCAGGATTACTGCGGGAGAGGCAATAAGGCTCATGGCTCTCATGTATGGTGCTAAGAGCATCGGTAAGGGCGATATCCACGCCACACTAGAGGCAATCGGGGACGAGGAGGCCCAGGAGATCTTCGAGGCCTACCTGGATGGAAGGAACTTGGAGCGCTCGAATGAGTACTGGGCGGAGTTCATCACGTCTAGGGTCAGAAAGTACCTGGAAGAATGAGTCGGTTCTCCGAGGATTCCTCGCTTCCTAGGATTTCTCTTCTACCACCCTCGGGATGATGACGCTTATGATCAGCGTCATGAAGGAGAAGAGGGCCATGATCCAGAACACGACCTCAAGGCTGAAGTTGTCCGCAAGGTAGCCGGCCAACGTACTGGAGACGGAGCCGAGGCCGAAGGCGAAGAAGAACATGACGCCGTAGGCCATCCCCATGAGATCAGGAGGCGTTATGCTGCCGAGGAGGGAGGTCATCGTCGGCTGGTGTCCAAAGTAGAAAAACCCGTAAAGGAGTATGAAGCCGACCACCCCCACGCTGCCCCTGGGCAACAGCAACAGGATGAGCATGCTGGCTACCATGCCTGCCGATGCGACGATTAGGAACCTGCTCGAAGAATATCTGTCAGAGGCCCAGCCCCCCACCAGCTGGCCCCCCACGCCGATCATCAGGAGCACTGAGTTGGACAATGCGGCCATCTGCCCCGTATAGCCCCTCGCCGCGGTGAGGAAGGTGGGGAAGAAGAGCTCCACACCCCTCTGGAAGAGGCCTATGATGAGGTTATAGAAGATGAGGATCCAGAGGCCCGGGACCCTGAGG
>JAUWDP010000076.1 GCA_030608725.1 Candidatus Bathyarchaeota archaeon | reverse complement strand
TCATTCTACGCACCATGCTTAACTCGCCCTACGGACGCCTCATGAGGGGCGTCAGGGAGAACGATCTCACCGTCCAAAGCGTCGGCAAGGACGTCACAGCGATACGCAGGAACGTCCTCATGTTCGCCTCGGGCATCACCGCCGTCGTAGGGGGCCTAATAGGATACTACTACTCCTATGTCATCCAGTCCAACTTCATCAGGGCGACCTGGACCTATTGGCCATGGCTCATGCTCATGATCGGCGGACCGGGAAACAACGCAGGCACCTTCATCGGCTGCGCCCTGATCATCGCCATGAGAAGGGTAATCATAGTCTACAAGTGGGCCCTAGAGAGCTTCATATGGTATCCGATCGTGATCTTCGAGCAGCAGCTCCTAGCGACACTGCTCCTAGTGGTCATGATCTTCCGACCCGATGGACTCATCCCAGAGAAGCTTCTACGCATACCCGGCATCGACTATAAACGCCTCGTGCAGGAGGAGGTAGAGGTTGACTGGAGAATCGATAGGAAAGACCCCGAAGAACGCGGAGGACTTCTCTCAAGGATAAGGGGTGGCGACAAGAAAAAGGAGGAGGCCGAGTAAAATGGACTGGGACCCCATCCTTTTCTGGGTCATGATAATCCTCTGGATAATCACCCCCACCTTCATCTTCTACGAGGAGATCATGGAGAGGCGGTCCCTCAGAAGGGAGAGGGAAGAGGAAGAGCTGCTCACCGAGGACTAAGCCTCCCACCTACCCAATTTCCCTTTTCTCACATAGAAGAGCCAGATAAGAGTAGGAAACACTACAAAAGACTGCCCACTAAATTCTTTTATGCAGCCCCTACCATAACTTTGAAACTGGTTACACTTCGGAAAACCGTGGAAGGCTAAACCTACATGTTCGCATACGGGCTCAAGCGCCTCGTAAGGGGCTGGGGGGGCTTCATCGCCCTCTTCCTCGGCGTCACAATAGCGACGACCCTCTTCGCAGGCACCATCCTGGGAGCCGAGAAGGTCGGGTTCGAGATGCTCGACGAGGCCATGGATCTCGTGCCCGTGGACATAATCACCGCGGACCTGGTCAGGGATGTCACCGCAGTAGACTACAGCGACCTTGAAGAAGAGATAGGCCAGCTGGAGAACGTTGTCAACACGGAGCAGGTCATCCGATGGACCTCCATGATCAACTGGGTCGACTACTTCAACGCAGTGAACAACGTGAACTTCGACATCGCGGCCGTCGAGGAGAACTCCACGCTCTGGTACGACGTCTTCGGACCAGGCTCAAGGGGGGTGAGGCCCGGGGAGATATACATAGACGTCGACTCCAGCCACGCCCCGGATCTGGAGGTGGGCATGAAGGTGACTCTGGTCATCTTCACGCACAACCCCATCAGCCCCCCGGGATTCAAGACATTCTACACCAACCTCACCGTCGCCGGCTTCGTAGACGTGGACCTGGAGAGCTACATCAAGGTCTCGGAGGAGAGACCAGACTACGTCAGCTCAATCCTGTTCGGCTCGGGCCAGGAGCTTCACAAGCCCCCTCATGACCTCCTCTTCGTTCACCCGGATTCGTTCCTCCCCATCTTCTCGATAGTCTACTATGAGGGCCGTCTTCCCAACAAGGAACTGACCTATGAGATCCTCGTTGAGGTGGACAGGGATAGAGTGGTAAACCCGTGGGATATTGCGGGTTCCATCGATAGGGTAAGATTCATCTCTGAGCAGATAGACAACGAGGTCCGCATCTACCAGCTCCACTCCTGGCAGAGCTTCCTCGAGGACATACTCGTGGTCGTGCAGGACCTGATAGAGGGCTTCAAGACTGGCTTCGTAGTCCTGGCCCTCCCTGTCTTCTTCACCGCCTGGTACGTAGGGGTCACGGTCTCTGACGTCATGTTGGGGAGCCGGAGGAGGGAGGTCGGCCTACTGCTGACCAAGGGCTTCACGCCCAAACAGGTCTTCATGACGTTCCTGGTGGAGTCTGGCCTCGTGGGAGTCCTCTCGGGTCTCACCGGGCTGGTCGCCAGCTCCATCATACTCCCTTTCGTGGGGATAGGCTCGACCTCCGTCACAGGGTTCTCATTCGTCTCGGCCTCGACGGTGGCCTTCATATTCATCTTCAGCATCACCATCTCGGTGCTCTCCGTCCTCCTCCCCGCTTGGAGGGTCTCCAACATGAGCGTCATCGACGCACTGAAGGAACACGAGAGCTTCGAGGCGGAAAAGCTTCCCAGCCGCCTGGAGCCGGCGGTGGCCCTCATCCTAGGCCTCTACAAGCTCCTCATGCTCCTATTCGGCATCAGCGTCGACTCCTTCGCCCCCACAGGCGGCGGCATGATCGTTCAGCTGCTCTACACGACCTGGTGGGGCTTCGACCTCCTCCTCAGCTACCTGGGGCCCATCCTGTTCTTCTGGGGATTCACCAAGCTGTTCATCCAGGGCTCCTTCAGGATCCAGGAAATGCTTGGGGCCATAGCGGAACGCTTCATAGGGGAGCTCAGCAAGGTCTCAACCCTCAGCGCCCAGAGGAGCCTGCGACGGACGACAGCCATCGCATTCCTGATCGCCCTGATCTTCGGATACAGCGTCTCCGTCGTCGGGGGACTCGCCACCTCCAGGAACCAGATGTACAGAAACATCCAGTGGAACATCGGTTCAGATGCATCCATCTGGCTCTTCAGTGAGAAAGGGTACGAGGAGCTCGTCCAGGATATCGAGGCCCTGAACGGCGTGGCATCGACTGCCGTTGAGAGGTGGTTCTACGCAGAATCAGCTTACGTAAAAATTCCCGTCCGGGCCATCGATCCCGATGACTGGGCGGAGACAGCCTATTATGAGGAGGAGTGGTTCACCTTGGGAAGCGAGGCCGCATTCACGACTCTCGCTGCGCGTAACGACGTGATCATGATGAACCGGGGATTCGAGCAGGCCTTTAAAATCTCGAAGGGCGACCTGATAACCTTCAACATCAGATTCAACGTCTACGTAAACCAGACCATAGTCGAGTTCTTCGGACCGTCGACAGGCGCCTACAACCTCCCCTCCTATGTACCAGACGGCTTCCTAGACGAACATCAAACGGATCTCGACGTGATAAACACGGTGATCCTTGTCCGACTGGAGCCCGGGGCCGACGCTGAGGGGTTCAAGGCGGCCGTCATGAACATGAGCAACAACGTGAAGGCGATCTACACCCTTGAGAGCGGATTGGAGTCTGCATCAAGCAACATATTCCTCCAGGGCCCGATCCAGATGCAGCGGCTGGGGATAACCTTCGCGACGTTGGTGTCGTCACTGGGTGTGGCACTGGTGGTTTCGACGACCCTGGGGGAGAGGCAGAAGGAGATCACCCTCATGGCCATAAGGGGGTTCTCCTTCAAGCAGCTCTTCCAGATGCTCATCGTTGAGAACCTCGGGGTGCTGTCCTTCTCAATTATACTGGGCGCCATCGTGGGCTACATCAACGTCATCGGAGACGTGAAGCTCTCCAACCTATCCGGGGGGTTGATCCTTCGCCGGGTTATCTTCGACCAGGGTTCCCTGACATTCATAGCTGCCATCGTGGTCGTCATACTCTTATCGGCGATCATCCCCATCATCGTAGCCCTGAGGCGGAGCAGCTCTAAGCTCAGCTGGAGGTTAATCGAATGAGAGAAGCGGAGAATTGTAAAGGAGTGTGTTGTGGGTAAATGGCGATTGTCGTTAAGGACCTGAACAAGATCTACAGGATCGGCTCCATGGAGATACGCGCCGTCAGGGGACTGAACCTGACAGTGAAAGAGGGGGAGATGATCGCCCTAATCGGGCCCTCCGGCTCAGGGAAGACGACCCTCCTCAACATCATCGGAGGCCTGGACAAGGCGACCTCGGGATCGATCACCGTCTTCGGGAAGGAGATCACCAACTTCGAGCCCCAGGAGCTTGTGGAGTACAGGAGACAGACCGTGGGTCACATATTCCAGACCCTGAACCTGATCCCCACCCTCACCGCCGCCGAGAACGCTAAGCTGCCCATGATCGCCCTCGGGGTCCCAGGAGAGGAGCAGGACCGAAGGGTGGACGAGCTCATCGACACCGTGGGGCTCAGTGAGAGGAAGAACCACAAGCCGGGGGAGCTGAGCGGAGGAGAGCAGCAGCGCGTCGCCATCGCCGCGGCCCTCGCAAACGACCCACCCATCATCCTCGCAGACGAGCCGACGGGGGAGCTGGACTCCGTCAACGCAAGCATTATCGTAGACTACCTCACCAAGGTGAACAAGGAGATGGGAAAGACGATCATAATGGTGACCCACGACCCAACCGCCGCCAGATCAGCCGATCGCATCCTGAGGATCCAGGACGGGGTCGTGAGGACGGATGTGGAGCCCGTGGAGTCTCAGGTGAAGGACTCCATCGAATACGCCGACATACTGAAGGAGCGCATCTCCGAGATCGACAGGCAGCTTGAGGAGCTTGACGACAGCTTCAGGAAAGGTGGTGTGACGGGGGACGAGTTCGTCGAGGGGCAGACCAAGCTGAAGCAGACCCGCTCGGTCCTGGTGGACGAACTGCACAGGCTCGGCATCCTTTACTGAACCCCTGAGGGCTCCATACAGAGCCGGTGCTGACACGGGTACGTAAAAATAAGAAAAAATATGTAGAGTTGCTCTGGCCTACTTGGTTGTCAGGGTGTAATAGCAGCCTAGGCCGTCAAAGGCTTCGTCGATCTTCCCTAGAAGGTCTTCGACCTGCTTCATCGTGGGCTCATTTGCCCACTCGTAGAAGAAGTCGAACTCACCCAGCATGGACTGCGCTTCGCTGATTATCTTCACCGGCTCGTAGCAGTCAACGTAGATCTTCGTCATGTTCTTGAGGTAGGCATTCCAGTCATTCGTGTTCGACTGCATTGTCGAGGGATAGGGAAGGCACTTGTGGCTGAACTTGACCTCCGTGGTTTTAGAGAGTTCAACCGCTACGGCCTCAAGGGCGTTAATGGCCTTCCCGAGAGGAGGCCCGTAAACTCTGACATAGCTCCTTGCCATATGAATCTCCTAACAGATGTTAGAAAGGAAATCACTTAAATCTTTCACTAGGGAGCACAGGTGGGAAGACAGAATTTCTCATCAATATGTAAAGCTGCGGAGGGAAATCAGGTTTCAGGTTCTGGGGCGGCCTTGGCCTGTCTTTCCCTCGCCATGCGGATCATCCTGAGCCTGTAACTCTGATATCTGTCGTCCATGGAGAACTTGGCCGGGTGCGGCGTCTTGACCGGCCCCCCGCAGGTCGGGCATGTCTCCTGATTCAAGGTGTACCGGTCACACTTTGCGCATTTCCTGAGGAGCCAGACCAAGCGTGAACACCTTGTCACTCACGGGTATACGTGAAGCTGCCGTCGTGGTCAGCCCAGGTCTTCGTCGTGGCCTCCACGATCTTGTCCATTGTCGCCTCTGCGATCTTGTAGTCCTCAGCGAGGACCTCTATCCTGTACTTGGGGGCGCCTAGGCTTGTGAGGACCGCTTCCGCTTCGTTCTCCGAGGCCACCTCCTTGGCTGATAGGAGGATGTTCTTGATCTCTTCCACACCGTTGGGCTCCATGGAGGTTATCTCTATGACCCCGTCGATGGATACCCTTTTGATCACGATCTTGCCCTTTACTACCTTCGCCAAGGCCTTGGAGATCTTCTTCGTCAACCCCGCCTCGTGGAGAGCTTCAGCCCCGTTCTTCGCGGCGGCCTCCAGACCAGCGTAGAGGCTTCCGAAGTGATCGATAAGTTTCAAGCCGGCTTTCTTGAATATGTCCTCCTCGCTCATCTTCAGTGAGACGGCGGCGGACCTCAGGAGGCCCTCGGCCTTCCGGTTCTTCTTCCACTCCTCCAGCTTCTTCCTCTTATCGTCCTGGGTGACCCGCCTGAGGGAGAGGTCGATCTGCTTCCTGGATGGGTCGACACGACGGACGTTGAGGACCACCGTCTGCCTCTCCCTGACGTGGTTCCTGATGTTCCTGACCCAGGAGGACGAGATCTCCGAGATGTGGAGCAGCCCCTCCCTGTTGTCATACTCGTCGAGAGTCACGTAGGCACCG
>JAUWDP010000041.1 GCA_030608725.1 Candidatus Bathyarchaeota archaeon | reverse complement strand
CATCGACCTCGCAGACGGTAAAAAACTCGTCGATATAGCCAGGGAAGCAGGCGTCCTCATCGGCGGAGCACCGGACACCTTCCTCGGCGGAGGGATACAGACCTGCAGGAAGATCATCGACGACGGCCTCATCGGCGAGCCCATCGCCGTCAACAGCTTCATGACCTGCCACGGACACGAAAGCTGGCACCCCGACCCCAGCTTCTACTACAAGAAGGGAGGCGGCCCCATGTTCGACATGGGCCCCTACTACCTCACAGCCCTCATCAACCTAATAGGACCCATCAAGCAGGTGAAGGCCACCACCAAGATAACCTTCCCCGAGAGGACCATCACCAGCGAACCCAAGCACGGCGAGAAGATCACCGTCGACGTCCCCACCCACGTTGTGGGGATAATGGACTTCCGCAACTACGCGACGGGGACCATAACGACCAGCTTCGACGTCTGGGGGGCACAGCTCCCATGGATAGAGGTCTACGGCACCCTCGGCAGCCTCAGCGTCCCCGACCCCAACACCTTCGGCGGACCCGTGAAGGTCTACCTCCCGGAGTTCAATGAGTGGAGGGAGATGCCCCTCAGCCACGGCTACACCCACAACAGCCGCGGCCTCGGCGTCGCAGACATGGCCAACGCCCTCAGGTCCAAGCGCCCCCACAGGGCCAACGGCGACCTCACATACCACGTCCTGGAAGCGATGCACGCATTCCACACCGCATCAAACACGGAGAAGACAGTCAAGCTGGAGAGCACAGTCGAGAAACCGGCTCCCCTGCCCCTGGGACTCATAAAGGGGGACGTAGACCCCTAAGATCCCGGGGCAGCTCACATCATCCCGCTAGGGAAAGTCTCACATAGAATATCGAGAATATGAATCCGAGAGGACATCATCTTGGATTCAAAGGAGATAAAGGAATACGCATCGGATTGGGTGACGAAGAACGAGAAGTGGATCTCCGACTTCGACCAGAAGATCTGGTACCTAGCGGAGCCCGCACTGCGGGAGTACGAGTCCGCCGCAGCCTACGTTGAGGTCCTGAAGAAGGAGGGCTTCACCGTCGAGGAGGGCTCAGGCGGCATGCCCACCGCCTTCTGCGCCATCTGGGGAGAAGGGAAACCCGTCCTCGCGTCGTTCGCGGAGTACGACGCAACCCCGGGGAACAACCAGGCGGCCGTCCCCTACAAGAAGCCACGCGACGAGTCCCTCCACCCCTACGCGGCGGGGCACACGGACCCCCACTCGGCACTAGGAGTCACGGCGCTAACCGGAGTACTAGCCACAAGGCACGCGATGCAGGAGCACGGGCTCAAGGGGACGCTCAAGTTCATGGGGGAACCCGCAGAGAAGATCTGCGTCTCCAAACCCTACCACGCCGCCAAAGGATACTACGACGACCTAGACGCCTGCATCTTCTACCACCCCGGCACCGACAACAGGATCGTCTCCCACACCCACTGCGGAGCCTACTGGAACATAGCCTACACATTCGAGGCCCACGAACCCGAGAAGTGGGGCTCACCCGTCTCAAGGATAGGCTGGTACAGGGCCAACCCCGGCGCCCTGGACGCCGTCTGCATGATGTACACAGTCTCCAAGTACAGCAAGGAGGCCATCCACCCCCGGACAGCCGGATGGACCATCACAGAGTACATACCCATCGCCGGCCAGAGCAACACCTCCCCACCCATGATCAGCCAGATCCTCTACGCCTTCAGGGCCCCCACCCTCGAGATGCAGGAGAAGACACACGAGTACCTGACGAGGAACGCCAAGGCAGTAGCGGAGACCTGCGGATGCAAGGTAACCGAGAGGACCGTCACCAAGACCCGGATAGGACTCCACAACACCACCCTCGCGGAGATGGCCTACGACAACTTCAGGCACGTTGGGCCCACCGTCTACGGCGACGAGGCCAAGAACTTCGGCAGGGAGATCCAGAGGAACCTGGGACACGAGCCCATGGAGGACCCCTTCACCGATGGATGCCAGAGGCTCCTCACCCTCGACGAGGGGGAACAGGCCATCAGGAGGCTGCTCCCCGAATGGCAGACCCACTACTCCTCCGACGACTACGTCGAGTACACATGGCACGCACCATCCGCCCGCGTCAGGACAGCCAAGGCCGTCCTCAGACCCCTAGAGGGAACCCGCTACCCCCGGTGGGCGGCCCTGGCCATGACAGGGGAACGCACCACCATCGACCCCGCCATCTTCACGGGAGGGAAGGTCATCGCCGGATGCCTCATCGACCTGCTCACCAAGCCGGAGCTCCTCGCCAAGGCCAAGGCCGAGTTCGACGAGAGAACCGGGGGAGGAGTCGGGGGAAGCAAGTGGGTCCCACCCCTTCTGCCCTCCGACCTCGCCCCGCCCCTGGACATCAGGTGGCCGGAGTACGTCGAGACGCCACGGGGCCGGGAGTGGTGGATCCCAACGCCGAAGTAGACTCCCCCCTTTTATTACCATAATGAACACGTGAAACCATGTTCAAGCTCCTCAAAGGGGCCGAGATGTGCGCCCATCAACTCAGGAACTTGCTGTAGACGATCATGTCCACCCCCAGCCTGTGACGGCTGAGGAAGCCCTCCGGGACGAACCCCATCTCGGCGTAGAGCTTCACCGCCGGCTTCAACGTCGGAGACGTGAACAGGGTTACCTTCGCGGCGTCCCGGCTCTTGGACTTCTCTATGAACCTCTCCACCAGAGCCCTCGCGATCCCCTTCCTCCTGTGGCCCTCATCCACCCCCAGGAACCCCAGGGTGCTGAGCCTACTCCAGTCGACGCTGCCCTGACAAAAGCCCACGACGGAGTCGCCTTCAACCGCCACCAGCACTATCCAACTCGGGTCGTCCATCACCCTCCCCCATGCGGCCCTCACCCCTGGGCGACGAACCCAGTTGAGGTTGCGCTCCACGAACTCCTCGGGCAGGTGATCCCTCAGCGTCTCCCAGATGCGTGCTTCGCAGCCCAAGAAGCCCTCGAGGTCTTCCTTCCGCATCTCTCTTATCTTCATGTATTCTCGAGTAGGTCTTGTCACCGAAGATAGATGAAACTATCGAATCAACGATCCTATCTCATAAACCAGTTTGCTTTCATGTTCGCCCTGTGTGGGGGAGGTGATGGAGCCTCCTTTTCCTGTGTTGGATGTGGGGTCGGTGATTCGTCTGATGCAGGGTTGTCAGGGGGTGTTGACGTCTAGAGGGGGCGTTGTCACTGGGATTGTCACCAACAGCGACATCGGGAAAGGCTTCAGGTAGAAGATACAGCGCAAACACTCGTATGTGAATTATTGACCAAGTTTTATCCAGGTCAAGCAGAATTTTTCACCAATTAGTCAGTAAACCAACCAGCTGTCCAAGAAACCAAGATGCCAAGGGCATAGCATATAATCTTGGGTTACGTTTCCATGGTATCATATGGGAGGTACGTTCCAGGGTATAGAGGTGCCCTGCAGTGCTTCTGCTGTCTGGTTCGGTGGTTTCATGGTTTTTCTCGCTGGTAAGTGGTCAACTTTGGGTAGGCATTTGGTTAGTGGGTTGTGAGATTGGTTTCTTGGTGTGGAAAGGCGTTGGAACTCGAAAGCTTAGATGAATGCTTGGGACATCCGTTTAGTCTGTGAAAAGATATTTCAGCAGATCCGCCCGAGTGATGATTCCCGTTATCTGAAGCTTCTCCTCGAGGAGGATTGCAGGATAGCTTAACAATAATTGAGCTACCTCGTGAGTAGGCGTATTAGGGGAGAACCGGATGTAACTCTCCACCACACCCGCCTCCTTTATCTTAGCCTCCCTCCACTCTTCTAAGGAACGGTCCGGCCTCATCATCTTACGTATGATGGAAAGCTCCGAGATAACGCCCGTAAACTCGTTGCTTGCTCTATCCATGACCGGCAGCTGGCTGAAACCTTTGCAGAACATCCTCTTCGCGACATCTCCCAGTGTCTCATCGGAGTAAGCCCATTCAAGCTCACCCTCACTGGTAGCTTTCTCATTTGCTATAGATTCTGGGGGTATCAGCGACATCTTACCGAAGATGTATGATACTATATGTTCAGCCTCATTGTACAGCAGACGTCTTCTCCCACTTAATGTCTTGGAGATTTCAGGTTGATGGAGGGAGAGAAATTCGGCTAGGTCTGCTTGAGATATACCAAGCTCACGCATCTTTTCTCTGATGTCATCTAGGAATATTTCTTTTGGTTTCATAGGTTCAATCACATTCATCCCACAGTATTCTATTTTCCTATATAGTTATATTTACTTTATTCCAATTCCCCAATATAAACGAGAGGTGTTACGATTCGAACCGAACACCTCCCACACTGAAATCGTGAGATAAAATGATAGCTACCAAGAGGAGAACCCAGAAAGAGCGAAGCCTCGAAATGTTCCGCGAGGGAAAAACTCTAGACGAGGTAATTGAGGTGACCTCCCTCTCAACGGCGAAACGAGGGTTGGAGGAGTACCTACCGGAAGCACGTGAAGAGGTGAAACGGCTTAATCAGAAATTTAGGGACCTGAGAGCTAGGATCAAAGAGTCACAGAACAAGCAGGAGAAGATGGAACAGGACATAGTTGACGCCACACACGAAATAAGTGATAAGCAGAAGCAGCGTAGTAGCCTCAAAGGG
Organism: Candidatus Bathyarchaeota archaeon; assembly: GCA_030608725.1. The sequence continues at coordinate 3,365 of JAUWDP010000041.1, read as the reverse complement.
ACTCTTGAGAAGTTGGCGCATGAGGTTACGTCCCTCAAACAAGAGCTTGAGTCAATTGAGAAGAGTCTTCAGGATCTCGATCAGCAGGGATTAACCCAGGAGCGGCTAACACACCTAAATGAGATGGATGTCACATCTTGGCAGGACCTCTTGGACAGAGTCAGTACCTCCCAGAAGTATGAGAAGCTAGTTGAGAAGAACCAATCTATCGAAACCGAGGTCGAGGGTCTTATATCTGAGAAGTTGAAGCTTGAGGAATCTCTCATTCGGATCGGTGAAGAGGTCAAGTCAGGGGAGAACAGACTCGACCAGACAAGGAGAGAGAACTCTTTGGTATTGGATAGTGTGGAGATTCTTTCGGAGTTTCTTGAGTCAGGGTATACATCTGAGGTTCTGCGGGAGCTGTTGCTCCGTGTTAGGCAGCTCTCCATTCGGGGTGAGCCGGTCGCTTCGGTCAAGAGGTTTCTTACGAGGATGGGTTCGGTTAAGGAATATGAGGAGCTTGAGAACCAGATCGCCAGAAAGAGTGAGGAGCTGGAGGCGATTAAGAGGAATCTGAGCGAGACCAGGGGAACTATACGAGCATTGAGGAATGATGCGCTGAAGCCCATTCAGGCAACCCAGGAGGAGGCCATCAAGAGCATTAACTCCGTTGCCGAGGAGGCATCGCAGGAGATCGTCTCTAGAAGTGAGGTCGTCGGTGATTTACTGAAGGAGATATGGCACGAGGCGGTTAAAGCTATTACGATACAGGAGGTCTCTGGGCGGAAGGCGATCGGTGAACGGCAAGACCAATTAGCAAAGGCCTTGAAGGAGGCATACGATCGGACGTTCAAGGTCCTTGATAGGCTTGACGAGGATATTGTTAGATGGGGTCAGATCAGGGAAGAGATAGGTAAGTATACGTCGGATATTCAGAGAGCTGATCTGATTCTTGGGATAACAAAGAACCCAAGAGCCATAACCACGATTCCACCATTGATGACCTCTCAGTTGTTGGCGGGAATCGTCAACTACGTCACTGCTAAGTATCCAAACGTCAAAGTCAAAGCGCCGGATAAAGTAGAAAAAGTTGAACCAGGACCAGTTGTTTTATACGAACTTCGTTTGACTTCCCTTGCTGAGTGGCTCAGCCATGGAGTGATGAGAATGCATCTGGAGGGAGTCTCCGCATGAGCTTCAGAGATTATGAAAAGAGTCTCTCAGACGTTCGAAAGACTATGGGAATCGAAGAGTGCTATGAGAAGAACCGTCAGCTAGAGTCTGAGGTAAAGGAGCTGAGAACGACGAACGTAGACCTTGGTAACCAGTTTCGCCATTTTCTTGATCGGAAAAATGACTGGATATCGGAGTACCAGAGGCTTGAGATCATGTACAATCGGAAGAGATACTCTTTGAAGCAGTTTGACGCCCTCGTTCAGGGAAAAGTGAGGGAAGAGTGCCAGGAGAAGATTCAGGAGGGAATAGACAAGGGAATAGACGAGCGTTGGGAACGTTATGGCTCTGATATGATGGAGATAGCTGTACTGACTGAGATACGGAAGTATCCAAATGACTGTTTACCTTCAGTGAGGAGGACTATTAACTCGCATCTAGGAATAGGAAGAGATACTCTCACATATGTTCCAGGAAAGAAGGACCCGTAGATAGACATACCTTCTGCTTTGCGCGCGCGGGAGACAGAGCAGCCTATTGGATGTCAACGGTAAGCTTGTCAGGCTTCCCGATAAGGGAGAAGCACTGATCCTTGGAGACCTACATGGCAACCTGGAGACATTTCGTCGCGCGCGCGTCTGCGATGATTTGTTGGACAGGGGCATGTCCATGAATTCGCCTGCACGCGCGATATGAGGGCGCGCGTGCTCACGCGATAGGGAATTAATCAGCTGTCAGCGTATCGATAACTTTCTCCAGCTTCTCAGTAGCTTCAGACAGTGCCACCCGTTTTGCCTCGACCTCTGCCCTCTCGTGCTTCAGCAGCTCCCTGCTCTCTGAGATCTGCTCCCTGACCCTCACGGGAGCCGGCCCGCCGATCAGTGTCCTCCGGTTGACCATCTCTCTCGGGTCCATGGCTCTTTTTATGACATCGTCGCTGAGGCTCAGGGGCTCGCCATAGTCGGGGTACTCTTTGGCCGCTTCGTCGAGGAACTCTGTCGTGACGTCCTTGGGGGTCTTCCCTTCGCTTATTGCGACCCTGACGAGCGTGGCCACGATCTGGTGGGCTGTACGCCATGGCAGCCCCTTCTCCATCATGATCGCCGTGGCTAGATCGGCGGCTCCGCTCCAGAACTCGCCGGCCAGCTCTTCGTTCCGTTCCTTGTCCACCTTGAGCGTCTCGAAGAAGCCCGGTATCATCCTGAGGCCGTTGATCACGTCTGTCCAGGACCTCTGCATGCCCTCGTCGTTCCTGGCCTCAAGGAGCCGCGCCTTGACGTTGACGGTCACGTCCGCCATCCACCTGAGGGCCATGGGGTTCTTCTTCTGGGGCATTATGCTGCTCGTCCCGCAGTACCTGTCAGCCGGCTCCACCAGCCTGAACTCGTGGGTGTTGTACAGTAGGAGGTCGAAGAACAGCCCGCTGATGACGTTGCTCAGCGTCAGCAACACGGCGTAGGAGTCCAGGGCGTACCCCTCGTGTTTCTCGGCGTCATAGCAGTTCCTGTAGAGGTCCGTGAAGCCAAGGAGCTCCATCATCCTGCGGCGGCTGAAGTTGGGCACGTCTGTACCCGTCCCGATGGCGGATCCCGCGGGGCTGATCTGCATCAGCCGGTAGGCGGCCTCGAGCTTCCGGAACTCCCTCTCCAGCTGGTTCACGAAGGCCATGACGTAGTAGCCCCAGGTCATCACCTGGGCGTGCTGCATGAGGTTGGTCGAGCCGTAGACGGTCAGACCGGCTGAGTACATGGGTGTGATAGTCTCAACGTGCTTTTCCGAGAAGTCCACCATGGCCTCCCTCGCGTCGAGCAGTGAATCCATCGCGTCCAGAACGTACTCCCTCTGAACGATGTGGGAAGACGTGGTCCGGAGGTCCCCGGTGCTCCTGCCCACGTGGATCCTGCCGCCCACGTCCCAGCCCAGCTCGGTGATCAGGTAGGCCTCGCCGGAGTGGTCCTCTCCGCCCACTCTCTCCCTGGCCTTGATGACGCCTTCCTCGTCCATCTGTCTGAAGGCCTTGAGGATCTTCACCCCGTCCTCCCTGGGGATGATGGCCTGCTCAGTGAGCATGACCACGTGGGCCTTGTCGAACATGTGGTATGCGACGAATGGGGGCTTCCCGTCCCACCCCTTCAGGGCTTCCTCGTACTCGGGGGCCATAGCCTCCATGAGGCGGCCTATGCCCGGCCTCTTGGCGAACCAGAGATGCC
>JAUWDP010000276.1 GCA_030608725.1 Candidatus Bathyarchaeota archaeon | reverse complement strand
CTGACTGGAACCCGAGTACCCCGCGGTCTCGATGCTCACGTTGCCGATGCCGAAGAGCCTGTCGAAGGGCCCCGCCTGGCTCGAGATGTTCGTGATGGTCCTGAAGGGGACGTGCTTCCTCGTCACGGTGACGATACCCTTCTTCACGTAGATCTCGGGCATCGTCTCGCCGGACTCGGCGATGACGGAGTACTCGATGCTCCCTATGTAGAAGGGTATCACCACGACTGCAGGCACCAGCCAGACGAGGTCCAGCACAACGGTCCAGTAGTTGACGGGACCAAGCCAATGGCTGATTGCTTCAGCGGCATTCGGAACGTCCTCTGGCTCCACTGCGGCCATGAAGTGCATCGACCCTACAAACAGGATGTTCACTGCCAGCCAGATGGCGACGGCCAGGGCCAGCATGGTGGTCCACGTCTTGTAGAGGTAGATCTTCGATGGCTTGAAGAGCTTACCACTCGTGACTCTCTCTATAGGAGGCTTGATGATCTTGACTCCTAACTCATTTCCCATATTCATTCACTCTCCTTTCGTTTATACCGGGGGATCTCCTTCGAGGCCAGCTTGTTGAACACGGTGATCGACTGCACGGTCATAGGCGGCTCTGCCTCGTCCGGCCTCAGCTCGAGGCTGTACTCCTCCATCACTGAGTCCAAGGTCTCCCTGCACTCCGACTCCTTCGGGCATTCTGGGCACAGCTTGCCTGCGTAAGAGTCGTGCTTGTACCAGACGATGATGCCCTGCCCCTCCGTGTAGGCGATGTAGACCTGTGCGTTTGCCTGGTAGTCGAAGCCGATGAGCAGCCCCTTGTAGTCGAGGAGGCTCTCCACGTCCAGCCTGTGGCTGTCGGCGTGCTCCTGCAGCTCCTTCGAGATCTTCTTCCTGGCCCTGTTGAGCACCCTTGAGACGTAGGAGGGGCTCCAGCCCTCCCCCGCGTTCTCCTCGGCTATTGTGCCCGTCGACTTGCCCTTGTGGAACTCCCGCCAGACGACGGCTTCGTGTTTCGATAGCAGCCCCATGTTTTTTCCCTCGGTTTATTCACCGCCCCCCTCAGAGGGGTTTGGTAAATGTTTCACAAGATACTGGTAAAGATTTACCTAATAAAGGTTCCTATTGTTTACAGAAAAATGGTAAAAATACGCCAACCCTAAATATCTACTGCGCAAAAAAAGAGTAAAAAAAAGGTTCTAGCATTCGACGCCGAGGTTCTCCACTATAAACGCTAGCTCGTCGGTGTACTCCTCGATAAGCTTCGCAGACGGCTTACCGCCCCCGTGACCCGCCTTCGTGTCGATACGTATCAGGATGGGAGCCGCCCCCGCATGGGCCGCCTGCATGGCCGCAGCGAACTTGAAGCTGTGAGCCGGGAAGACCCTGTCGTCATGGTCTCCGGTGGTTATCAACGTGGGGGGATACTCGGTGCCGGGCACGGCGTTATGATAGGGCGAGTACGCCAGCAGGGCCTTGAACTCATCCGGGTTGTCCACGGAGCCGTAGTCGGAGACCCAGCCCCTGCCCACCGTGAACTTCTCGAAACGGAGCATGTCCAATACGCCGACGATGGGGAGCACGACGCCGAAGAAGTCAGGGCGCTGGACGAGGCAGGCACCCGCCAGCAGGCCTCCGTTGCTCCTGCCGCTGATGGCGAGGTGAGGCGTGTCCGTGTACCTGTTCTCGATGAGCCACTCAGCGGCCGCGATGAAGTCGTCGAAGACGTTCTGCTTCCTCAGCTTCGTCCCGGCCTCGTGCCACTCCTTCCCGTACTCCCCGCCGCCCCTCAGGTTTGCCTGCGCGTAGACGCCCCCCATCTCCATCCAGAGGAGGTTCCTGACGCTGAACCTGGGCATCGATGGGATGTTGAATCCACCGTAGCCGGTGAGGTAAGCCGGGTTCCTCCCATCCCTCTCCAGCCCCTTCCTGTAGCTGACGAACATGGGCACCCGGGTCCCGTCCTTACTAGCGTAGAAGACCTGCTCCGTCGTGTAATCCTCCGGGTCGTATTGAAGCTTCGGCCTCCTGAAGACGGTGGTCTCGTTGGTCTCGACGTCGTACCTGTAGACCGCGCCGGGGTCTAGGTGGCTCATGAACATGTAGAAAGTCTCGGGATCCCCGTGCTCACCCTCGAAGCCCATGACGTTCCCCAGGCCCGGGAGCTCGACGTCCCGCACGTAGCCCCCGTCCATGGAGTAGACCTTCATCCTGCTGTAGGCGTCGTGGACGTACGTGGCGACGAACATGCCCCCTACCAGGCTCACGGCCCTCAATGAGTCGGATGTCTCCTCGACGACCTCCCTCCAGTTCTCACGTTCCGGGGCGTTGAGGTCGACGGAGATGACCCGTCCCATGGGGGCGTTGAGGTCCGTCTTGAAGTAGAATGTGTCCCCCTCGTTGCCGATGAATGTGTAGATGGCGTCGAACTCGTTGAGCAGCTCCGTGAAATCCTTCTCCCCGGATCCCAGCTCCCTGATGAAGATTCCGTTCTCCCGGGCGGTGCCCTTGTTCACGGACAGCAGGTGGAACCTCTTGTCATCGGTGACGACAGATCTGAAACGCCACTCCGGCTCGTCCGGCCTCTCGTAGACTATCTCATCCTCTGACTGGGGGGAGCCGACCCTATGGTAGCAGATCTTCTGGTTGAAGTTTGCCTCCTTGTAGGCCTTCCC
>JAUWDP010000366.1 GCA_030608725.1 Candidatus Bathyarchaeota archaeon | reverse complement strand
GAAGGGCACCGCCCCGATGCTCACAAGGTCGTTGATGGACATCGCCATGTTGTCCTGACCTAGACCACGGTAGAACCTGGAGCCGTCGACCTCCTCACCGATGCGCATCTTGGAGTACATCTCCTCGGCTATGAGGCTCTTTGTCCCCAGCCCCTCCACGTTGAACCCCAGCATGAAGTCATAGTCCACGAAGTCGAAGGCCACCGCCGCGGCCCCCAGGGTCTCCTCGACCACCTTGATCCCCAGCCTCTCGGGGTGGCTGAAGGTAGAGGAGAAGAGCTCTATGGCCAGCCTCTTGAATGGGTTCAGACGGCCGTAGTCCACGTAGTCGGAGTACTTCATCCCAGTCGGATAAAATCAGTATGAAGGATTTAAGTCACTTTCTTCACAGACAAGTGCTTGAGCCCTACATAAATCGTAAAATGGAGGATAGCCTCTCAGGTTGAGAACCACTCTATGGTCTCCTCCAGCCCCCTCCTGATGTCATACTCCGGTTCGTATTCGAGGTACTTCTTGGCTCGCGTAATATCCGCAGTGGAGTGCCTGATATCTCCTGGCCGAGGTTCGCCATGGAGAGGCTTCACATCGACGCCTAAGATGCTGGAAACCTGACGGAATAGCTCGTTAATTGATATGCCTTTTCCACCAGCGATGTTGTAAACGCCCTTCGCTCTGCGATCCATGGCTTGAATGAAGGCCCTGACCACGTCCTTGACGTAGACAAAGTCTCTCGTCTGCTCTCCGTCCCCATCGATCGTCGGCACCTCCCCTTCGAGCAGGGAACGGATGAAGAGGGGGATCACGCCGGCGTACTGAGAGTTGGGGTCCTGCTTGGGTCCATAGACGTTGAATGGCCTCAAGGAGGTCGTCTCCAGACCATACAGATCGGAGAACACGTCACAGTAATACTCTCCAGCAAGTTTGGTTACCGCGTAGGGGGATAGAGGATCAGGGAGCGCGCTCTCAGTCGTGGGAACCTCCTCGGTGTCGCCGTAGACCGACGCGGAGGAGGTGAAGACCACCTTCCTGACGCCGCTGTCCCTCGCGGCCAGCAGGACGTTCAACGTCCCCTTGACGTTCACATCGTTCGTCCGAAGGGGATCCGCGACGCTACTCGAAATGTTTGACACAGCGGCGAGGTGGAAGACACAGTCGACGCCCTCGAAATGGGGCTTCATCCCCTCGAGGTCGGTCACGCTGAGCCTCTCAAGGCTTACGTCGTCCCTCTTCAGCAGGTGTTCCAGATTGTCGAGGTTCCCCGATGAGAGATCGTCTATAATCGTGACGTCGCCGAGTTCCACAAGCCCTTCCACGAGGTTGGAGCCTATGAATCCAGCCCCGCCCGTGACGATGAAGCGCATATCGGTTAATCGGACCCGGAATTATATCCGTTTATCGCTCTTGCCAGCACATCTGATTAGTTGCATTAAGTTTTGCGACTAAACGCGGCTCGGTGTATCTCGAAATGCATTGAAAAGTCTATTTTACTAGGAGAGAGATCGAATTATTGAAAATGATGAAAGTGATTAAGGGCGGAACTCTTGTGGACGCCAACGGGGTCATCGATGATCCCGTGGTCCTGATAGAGGACGATAAGATCGTAAGTGTAAATTCTGGTGACACGTCAACCCCTGAGGGTGCAGAGGTTATCGACGCCTCTGGGCTCGTCCTGATGCCGGGGATGGTGGACTGCCACGTCCACTTCTC
>JAUWDP010000161.1 GCA_030608725.1 Candidatus Bathyarchaeota archaeon | reverse complement strand
GGGCATCAGCGAGAAGGAGATGCTCATCCCCTACGGCTCCGCCTTCTTCGGCAGCAAGGTGGGCCAGCTACGGGGGAACCACTTCGCCACCATCGTCGAAGGAGCCGACGAGCTCCGGGAGATGGGGGACAAGGTCCTCTTCGAGGGGGCCCAGGAGATAGTAATCGAGGAGGCTTGAGAGAATGGAAGAGAAGAAGGTAGCAATAGTCGGCGCGACGCTGATCGATGGAACCGGTGGAGAGCCCGTCTCGGACTCCGTCGTCCTGGTCGAGGGGAAGCGCATCGCCGCCGTGGGGAGGCGGGGGGAGTTGGAGGTGCCAGAGGACGCCGCGGTCGTCGACGCCTCAGGCCGCTTCCTCCTGCCCGGGTTGATAGACCTTCACGTCCACATATTCCACAGGGGCTTCGTACCCCTAGCGTCAAAGGGGGACGAGATGGCCTACGCGTCGATCATAGCGGCGAACAACCTGCGCTCCGCCCTCCAGGCGGGGATCACGACGATGAGGAGCGTCTCCGACTTCAAGCACCTGGACCTCGCGATGAGGACCGCGGTGGAGTGGGGGATGCTCTTGGGCCCCAGACTCTTCGTGGCGGGAACCGGCCTCTGTATCACCGGGGGCCACGGCTCCAGCATGCCCGGGGTGATGCACGAGGTGGACGGCCCCGACGAGATCCGGAAGACCATCAGGACCGAGGTCAAGGCGGGAGTAGATCTGATCAAGATGCTCAGCAGCCACAGGACCGACCACCCCGAGTTCAGCCTTGAGGAGATCGAGGCCGGTGTCCGGGAGGCCCACCGCCTGGGGAGGAGGCTCGCCATCCACGCGGCGAACCTAGTGGGCACCAGGATGGCCGCGGAGGCGGGGGTGGACACCATAGAGCACGGGAGCTTCGTCGACGAGGAGACCGCCGAGCTCATGGCGGAGAAGGGCATCTTCATAGTCCCCACCCTCTGGGTGAAGAACCACATCCCCGAGAGGATCCAGAAGCAGAGGGAGGAGCAGGGGGAGGCCGCGATCTGGAATCTCTCCGAGAAGGACCTGGAGGAGAGGGAGACATGGTTCAACCGATGCGTGGAGCAGCTCCCTGAGACCATGAGTCTGATCAAGGCCAAGGGTGTCCGAATCGGCGCAGGGACCGATAATGTCTTCCCGGACCAGCCCTTCGCGAGGCTGTCGGAGGAGATCGAGTGGCTCACCAGGTACGGCCTCACAAACATGGAGGCCATCGAGTCGGCCACCCGGATCGGAGCCGAGGCCATAGGCGCGAAGGAGGAGTTCGGCACCGTGGAGCCGGGGAAGTACGCGGACATGATAATGGTGAAACGGGACCCGCTTGAAGACATCGCAGTCCTCAAGGAGGTCTCGTGGGTGATGAAGGAGGGGGCTTTGATCCCCCTCCACCCCGAATGGGCTAGGAGACCGATCCAGGAACCCCTGTCAACAGGCTGACCGAGTCCCCTCCCTCATTTTTTGGTCTTCTGAAAGTCTCCTGTCGCGACAACCGGATGCATGATAGAAGTTTCCGATGATCGTCCCATGATTAGAAAAGGGCCATCCATTCAGGGAAGGATCGCCTTGACCCGGCCAACTCTCCCGTCGTCCAGCCTGACCTTTATACCGTGGGGGTGATACTTGGAGTTCGTGAGGATGTCCTTCACAACCCCCCGGGTGAGCCTCCCCGTCCTCTGATCCTTCTTCAGCACGACGTCGACCCTTGCACCCTTGGCGACGTCCTTCCTATTCCTGCAGTCCATCTTCCGGATCGCCCCCTCACAGGTGAGCCACCCTTATAGATGCTTCGCATCACGATGCGACAGGAAATGCAGGGGCGCTGGAACCATCTTCTCAGGGGCACGCTTTAGCCGCATAAGAGTAAGAAGCTAATTTCATTCGAGACCGGAGATGGGCCTTGGAGCTCATTCTAGGCTCGCATCAAGGCTCCTGAATGCCTCCACGAGGTCGACGAGGTGTTCGACGGCCTTCTCGTAGAGGATCTTCCCTCTTTCCGCCGAGGCCTTCGTTGGATCGCCCATGAACCCGGAGGGCTCGACCTCCTCCGCGAAGAGGAAGACGCTCTGGGGTACGCCCTCGAACTCGTGGACCCCGTATGACTTGGTCTCGAAGCCCTCCATGGGCTGCCTCAGGGGCTTCAGCTCCGCCCTGGCCATGTCTACGAGCTCGGGGTGGAGGTGGAGCATCACGGAGGTGGTGGGCTCGCCGCCGTGGCCCAGGCGCTGGTCGGGCTCCCAGAAGCCAGGGGGCGTGAGCTTGGAGATCATACCCCAGACGTGGATGACGGTGCAGAGGGCGCCGTGCTCCTCCCTGAGTTTGAAGGAGATCTCCCTCAGCACGGGGAGGTTGTTCCCCCCGTGGGCGGAGAAGAAGATGATCTTCTTGAAGCCGGCCCTCACTAGACTCTCGCATGCCTCGTAGACATACCTGCTCAGGGTCTCCATGGCGACGCTTCTTGTTCCCGGGAAGTGTTTGTAGGGCGGGGAGGTGCCGAAAGGGATGACGGGGGTGACTGGGACGCCTGTCCTCTCCGCTACATCCCTCGCGGCCGCCTCTGCAAGAAGGTAGCAGCATCCCACGGGTTTGTGCGCCCCGTGGGCCTCCATGGAACCGAGGGGGACGATGACTGTGTCAGATTCTTTGAGTTCCTCGGAGACGGTGACCCAGCTCTTGTGATGGAGATAGATGCTCATATTGACTCTGTAGAGACTCGTCTCCAAGGGCTAATGAAACTTCTGCAGGGGAATGCGAAGATAGTTCCTCATCCCCGCAAATTATTAAACAGGAGCCGAGTTAGGAGGGTTGGATATCAAATGTCGATCAAGATCGGAGAGACCGAGATCAAGAAGGGAGAGAAGGCCAAGGGCTTCATCAAGGTCGGCGAGGCTTCGACCCACGATGTCAACATGCCCTACATAGTCATCAACGGATCCGAGGCGGGTCCGAGACTCTGCGTCCTCGGGGGGATCCACCCTCTGGAGTACGCCAGCATCCGGGGGGTCCTCAGGGTGGCAAACGAGGTGGAGCCCGGGGACCTCAAGGGTACGCTGATCATCGTGCCGGTGGTGAACACGGACGGTTTCAACGCCCGGGCCGCGTTCAACAACCCCATAGACTACGTCAACCAGAACAGGGTGTTCCCCGGGGACCCGGAGGGGACGATGAGCCGCAGGGTGGCAGACGCCCTCTTCGAGAACTTCGTCTCCAAGGCCGACGCCCTCATCGACAGCCACGGCGGGGACCTGACGGAGGACATCTACAAGTTCGTCATCATCGGGAACGCCGAGGACGAGGAGATTCGCCAAAAGATGGTGGACATGGCCTCCTGCTACGACTCCCTCTACACCAGGGTCACAGACATCAAGGGGAGCACCAAGGAGGCCCTGGACAAGTATGGTATCCCCTGCATCACCCCGGAGTCTGGCACCCCCTACCCCGTCAGGGAGGAGGAGATCGCCTTCCACCGCGACGGCATCGTCAACGTGATGAAGTACTTCGGGATGCTGGAGGGGGAGCCTGAGATGAAGAAAGACGTGCCCGTGAACCCCGAGCAGGTGAGGCTCTGCGCCGAGAGGGGCGGCCTCTGGCTGCAGAGGGTGAACGCGGGGGAGGCGGTGAAGAAAGGTCAGATCCTGGGGGAGGTGGTGAACCTCTTCGGGGAGACCCTTCAGACGGTGGAGGCGCCCTTCGACGGCGTTGCGAACAACTCCCGAACATCTAACGTCGCAAACAGTGGCGACACCCTGCTCTGGGTGATAAAGATCTGAGTCGGACGCTCAGACACCCTCATTTTTCCTATAACTGACCAGCTTGATAACCGCCTATACAATTCATCAGGACTTGTGAGGGTTTCAGTTTCGTCTGGGAGAATAGAATATATTCCACCATTCCACCCCAGTGTTGTCTGAATTGACCGTCAAGCCTACATACTACGACAAGAGGAGCGACTTCTGGAAGCGCTACTGGGATATGGCATCGGATTACGAGGCTTACCTCCAGAAATCCGATCCTGTGAATGTTCCGAGGTGGAGTTACTCCGAGAGCAGGGTCCCT
>JAUWDP010000311.1 GCA_030608725.1 Candidatus Bathyarchaeota archaeon | reverse complement strand
AGACTAGGGACGAGGTCCATGAAAACATCAAGGCCCTGAAAGAGCCCATGCACAGCCTGAAGAAAGTCCTACCCGTGGCGTCGGGGGGTCTCCACCCAGGCCACGTCCCGGATCTCATCGAGATCTTCGGCACGGACTTCGTCATCCAGGCGGGAGGCGGCATCCACGGTCACCCGGACGGATCTGTGGCGGGCGCCATGGCGCTGAGGCAAGCCGTGGACGCCAGACTGGGAGGCCAGTCCCTCAAGGAATATTCCCAAGATCACAAAGAGCTTGCACGGGCCCTGGAGACCTGGCCCTAGGCCCCTATACTCTCGATGATCCAGGGGTACCTTCTTCTCACGGCCTCGAGAATCGAGTGGGGCGAGATGACCCCCTCCTCGCAGACGATGCCGTGAATGTACTCCCGGCGGGTCACGTCGAAGGCAGGGTTCCTGATCTTCAGGCCCTCCGGGGCGTCAGGCCAGATCTCGTCGGGGCTCCTCTCCTCGATGACCTCGTACTCCCCGTGGATTGTCTGGGGGTCGAACTTGAGGAGGGTGGAGACGACGTAGAGGGGGACCCGGGCCTCGTCGGCTGCGAGGGCGAGCTGGCTTGTGCCGATCTTGTTGATGACGTTCCCCTCGGAGGTGATGGCGTCGGCCCCGACCAGGACGAGGTCGGCCTCCTTGAGGAAGTTCCTCATGGCGGAGTCGACTATCATCGTCGTGTCGATGCCGGCCTCCAGCAGCTCCCCGGCGGTTATCCTGCCCTGGTACTTGGGGCGGGTCTCGGTGCAGATGACCCTGAAGTCCACGCCTTTCCGCTTCGCCTCCACGAAGACCTGGGAGACAGCGGACGAGTGGCAGTGGGTGAGCACGACGGTGTCAGAGTTGATCCTCCTCGTCCCCACCTTGACCAGGGAGTCCGTGGCGGCCCTGAAGTCCTCCAGGAAGCCCTCGGAGACGCCGTGCACCAGCTCCCTGAGCTCCTCCTTGTCCCGCCACTCCCCGGTCCTGAGCCTCCATTCGACGTACCTTATGGCGTTCCTCATGAAGGGCTCTGTCTCCCGGGAGGCGAAGAGGATCTCCTTTGCCTCATCTATCTTGGAGAGTATGGAGCCCCTGTCCACCTCCTCGGAGAGCTGTATCTGCTCGGACAGGGCGTTCACCGCGGCGATGGCGACGTTGGTGGCGCCCTGGATCTCGAGGGCCCTTATCCTGCGGGCGGTCTCAATGACGATGTCCATGGGGATGTCTACCTCATCTACTTGTCTGTTAACGTAGTGTAAAAATGTGATTGGTGTAAACATCCGTATAATCTAATGAGGAATTGGGGGCATTCAGGGAGAGCATAAAGTTAACTTGGGGTATTAGGTGGGGAGAAGGTCAATATAGTATGGACCCATATGATCTTTCCCCGTGAATCTAGGGAGAGAAACCAAACTTAAGGGTTATGTGCTAGATGCCCCCCAGCCTCCCCCTCCCGAAATTTAGGGTATGGGAGGTTAGGCAAAAAGCCACCGAAAGCACCGAAACACACCCAACAAAGGAGGTACATAAGGGAATTATTTCCCGCGTGCTAGTCTCTCAGCTTTTCCTTTCTTGGCGCGATAAGCTCTAGCACCCTTCGCGCTACAGGTTACTTTGGCGCGTGATCTTGGGTAGACTGTGAGGGGGACATCACAATAAGCACAGGTGGTATAACGAACCTTAGGGGATAGGAATTGACCAGCCATTTCTAAAACCTCTTAATCTGGGGAAGGGGTGGGGGAGTGTTTTACTTAACGCTAGCGTGCAAAGAGTTCCTACACCATTTAAATCTTTAAGCTGGTTCAAAACGTACTTTTTTTCTTAATTTTCACTGTGCGCTCGCAAATATAGGGATAAAATTTAACCCCCAAACCCCCAAACCCAAACCCACACACACGCGCGCAAAATCTAAACGTATCAATGCTAATAGTCATATGGAATCGAATAATGAAATTTGGAATATATGCACCAAATTTTGGTAATACGTTTGGAAATCCCAAACTTATAACTAAGTTAGCTATAGAAGCCGAAAAATCCGGATGGGATGGATTCTTTCTATGGGATCACATCATTAACACAGAAGAAGGATTCACAGATACCGTTGATCCCTTCATTGCCTTAACCAGTGTAGCTGAGAACACTGAAAAAATCCATATTGGTACTACGGTAACCCCTATAACAAGAAGAAGACCGTGGAAACTAGCCAGAGAAACAGTGACCCTAGACATACTCTCAGAAGGACGTTTAATACTTGGAATAGGATTAGGA
>JAUWDP010000279.1 GCA_030608725.1 Candidatus Bathyarchaeota archaeon | reverse complement strand
GGGTGCTCGACGCTCCCCACCTTCACGGTGTAGGTGTCTCCGTCCGCCTTGACGACGGGGAGGTGCTTCTCGTAGCCTCCGGCCTCGGTGTACTTGGGCTCCATGGCTACCATGGGCTGCCCGCAGCAGACGAGCTGGCCGGCCCCGGCGTGTAGGACCTCAACGATGTTGCCACAGATCTCACACTTCCAAACCTGTTTTCTTTCAGTCAATTCTTATCACTTGAAAATCTGAAGCGTCCAATATAATCCTTCGTACTCCCCAGGGGTGCGTTGATGCAACAGTGTAGACTTGCGTTTTCACCGGGAGAGGGATTAGGATCCTGATGTCACTCCATGCGCTCCAGCTTAAAAATCACGGGACGGAGCCCATCGGTGCAGCAGGTGATGGTCGTACCCTTCTCCTTGAGCCAGGGCATGTTGCCGCCGAACATCATCGTCCTGACGTTGCCCACTATCGCCGTCCAGGCAGGGGGGCAGAAGCCCTCCGGCATGTCGAGGCCTTTCACTATGAACTCCTGGCCGTCCTCAACCCTATCGCAGGCCTTCAGATCCCTCACATGCGTCACGGGCATCTCGTCAAAGAGCTCCGAGGGATCAAGGCGCCTGAGGACTGTGATCTTAACATTCGGCATGCTTGACATTTAGACCGGATAATTAGACTCTTTTTCTTATTAATCATTAGCGCAATCGTGTTATCTTCATCGTTCTCAGCGAGTTCAGTATTATCTTGGTTTATAAACGACAATGGCTTAATCGATAGGATGCCTCCATCGGTATTAACCAGCTTCGGCCTCTACGCCAGCATGATGGTCATACTGAGCATAGGCTTCACGCTAACCCACATGATGGAGAAGTTCCCCAACTTCGCTCATACCTCCGTTGCCACGATAGGTACAGCCACAGTCTTCACGTTCACCCGTATCTTGGGCTTCAATCCCTACGTCTCATGGCCCTTCGCTGCCATTCTAAGCGGCCTAGTGGGGATCGTCCTCTTCCTCTTCGCCGTACGCCCACTTCAACAGATAGGGACGAGCAGGATCAAGTTGACATTCATTATGATCGCCCTCTCATATCTCATAAACTCGACTCTCGCGATGTTCTCCTGGTGGGTGCTCAAAACTTTTCGGTTCAGCTCAGCCTCCTTCATGTTGAGAGGGTATGACTTCCAATTCTTGGGGCTCCCGGGTATTACGTTCGTGGCTCCCATAACGTCGCTGGTTCTCGTAATCGTCCTCCACTTCTTCCTCACGAGGACCAGGTTCGGCATCGCCATGAGGGCCACGGTGGAGAACCCCACTCTGGCCTCCAGTCTGGGTGTCAATACATTCCATGTTCACCTGGCCTCGTGGTTCCTCACTGGGGCCTTGGCGGGGATAGCGGGGGCCGCCATCCCCATGTGGCGACCCACGTCCGTGAGCGGCTCCGACCAGCTCATGATGACAGTCATCGCCGGGAGCGTCCTGGGGGGCCTCGATAACATCTACGGCGCCATAATCGGTGGTTTCACGCTTGCCTTCTCCCAGGTGATCCTGCCTTCACTGCTCATGCGTTACTTGGGCATCTGGGTCGCGGGTTACATACCCCTATTCCCGTTGATAATAATATTCTCCATCCTCTGGTTCAAGGCAGAGGGGATAACCTCCATCTTCAAGACATAACAGATTAGAATAGGACTCGAAGATGCCTAGTGGCTTCTTAGAACCTGTCGTTCTGCAAGCCGTTTAAATTAAGGATCCGAGTCTAGTCTAAGGTAACCCCAATGCCCTCCGCCATTAACTGCCCCATCTGCGAGCGCCAGCATTCCATCGAGGAGTACGAGGCCGACCGATTCTGCCGGACATGCGGGGCCCTCCTCCAGCTGGGGCGCAGGACGGTACGGAGGCGGAGGGGGGCCGGATGGCGGGGGCTGTTCCCGTATGTGCCGTACGGACCTCAGGAGGAGTTCATGGACGACGTGGAGCGCGTCGTCTGCAGCGGGGGCGTGCTCATCGCTGAGGCCTGCAACGGCTTCGGAAAGACGGCCGCAGTCCTCTCCAGCCTCCTCTCGTCGGAGCGCCCCATCATCTACGCCACAAGGACCCACGAGCAGGTCAGGCAGGTCCTTGCGGAGGTCTCCACCATCAACGAGAGGTCCGGGGAGAGGTTCACAGCCGTAAACCTGGCCAGCAGGCAGCACCTCTGCCTGAACCCCGAGTGCCGGGACCTCCCCCGGAGGGACTCCCAGGAGCTCTGCCGGACCCTCAGGGAGCAGGGCGAGTGCCCCTGGAACGCCGACATACAGGAACTCCCCCGTGGCCTGCCCCCAGTGCTGACCCAGAAGAGCCTACTGATGGTAAGCCGGCGCGCGAACGTCTGCCCGTACTACCTCGCCAGAAAGGTCTCCAAGACATGCAGGATCGTGGTCGTGCCCTACCCCTACGTCTTCAACGACAGGGTGAGGTCGGGCGTGGGCCTTGAGCTGCTGGGGCGTACCCTCGTCTGCGATGAGGGGCACAACCTGGACAAGGTGGGCCAGGATAACATGAGCGACACCCTCTCCGAGGTCGTCCTCAACATCGCGTCGGAGGAGCTCAAGGCCATCAAGACGTCGACGAGGCACATGCAGACCCT
>JAUWDP010000038.1 GCA_030608725.1 Candidatus Bathyarchaeota archaeon | reverse complement strand
AAGGAGGACGAGGTTCCTTTCAAGCCTACAGAGGGCCGCCCGGTTTACTGCCGTGAGTGCTTCGCAAAGCACAGGCCGCCGAGAAGGTACTAGAAAGCTCGCCCGCGCCTCAAGCGCGACGGGGTTTAGAGACCGTCTAAGAATTTTATTTTGTTTTTTTGTTTAACTTGTGCGAGTGCACAGTAGGTTTAGTGAAAAAAAGGGGGTTTATCCGCCCTAGACCTTCTTGAAGAGCTTCACCCAGTTGCCGCCCAGCATCCCCTTCACCTCTTTGTCGGAGTAGCCCCGAGCAACTAGTCCCTTCGTGAAGTTGGGCATGTGCCCCAGCCATCCGTAGCCCCAGGACTTGTCCATGGGAGTGAAGTAGCTGACGTCGATCCTCTCCGGGTACTTCCAGATGTACGCCCCACGGTAGACCGAGTTCCTGTAGTCGAGGTCGCTTCCGAAGCCCACGTGCTCCGCGCCGATGAGGCCCACTGTGTGGTCGACCTGGTCCATCAGGTCGTCGGTGATGGTGCTGGATCCCTTCTTCTTCGCGAAGAACGGAGTCACACCAACCATCCCGCCTTTCTCGGCGCATGCCTTGAGTGCTTCGTCTGTGATGGCTCTGGCCATGGAGTACTGCTGGAACTGGCCGTAGTCGCCGTGCCTGCTCGACCAGTCGGCGTAGCCCCCCATCTCCTTGGGCGTTGAGCTCCGAGGGATGACGTGGGTGAAGCTGACCGGGTCCTTGGAGGTCTCAATTGTCTCCATTATGGTCCGGTCACCGGTGTGGCTGAGGTCCACAAGGATGCCCAGCTTGTTCATCTCCTCGACGAGGCTGACGCCGAAGTTGCTGAGGCCGGCGTCGTTCCGCTCCATGCAGCCGTCCCCGGACTCGTTCCTGAAGTTGTAGGTGATCTGTATGATCCGTATGCCCCACTGGTGGGCGACCTTGAGGAAGTGGAGGCTCCTCTCCAGGAAGCTGCTGTCCTGAGGTCCAAAGATTATGCCGTGCTTCCCCTCCTTCTTCGCCTTCTCGATGTCCGAGGCCTTCTTGACGATGAGGGCCTTGTCAGCCTTGCCCTTGGCCCAGTCATGGTAGTGTACAAGCTCTCGGAGAGCACCGCTGAAGCTGCGCCCCATGCAGACCGTGGCGTTCCCGGCGGTCACTCCTCCCTCTAGGACATCGTCGATCCAGATGTCCTCCCCGACGCCCTCGATGAAGGCGACGAGGCTGGCGTCGATGACGAAGCTCTCCTTGTGAAGGGCGAGGGCGTGCTCCTCCTCGTCCGTGCTCAGATCTAGATAGCTCCTGCTCAATTCGATCAAATATACACGAGTCCTTGAAGCTTAAAGCAATAACCTTGTGTGATCAAGCAACCGGAGTAAGGAATGGCTTTCAATCCTTTTTCGCTGTATGTGTACCTGTGGGAGCCTTTACCCCTTTGATGTGTGGGATGCCTGTCATGTTTTTGTGCAGTATCTCATAAATACCTGAAACTCCTCATCCCTTCTGGTGTCATTATGGTCGTCTTGGCTGAATCCGTCCACGAGGATGCCTTCAAGGAGGTAGTTCTGGGTGCAAGGTCAGATCCTTTCTATAGGTACGGTATCTACGCGAGCCGCATCCTCTCTCTAGGGCATCCGGAGATCCTTCTGAAGGCGGACTCGAGGTTTATCACCCACATCACCACCAACAGGGGTTACAGCAACTCCTACGCCGTGAAGGACGTGCACAGCAGGGAGTTCCTCACGGACATGCAGTTCCGCAAGTACCCTCCCTTCAGCTTCGACGCCGTGGACTTCGACGCCCTTGAGGTAGTCAAGTTCAGGGAGCTATACCCCGAAGGTTATCCCGTGCTGCCCTACCTGGACAGGAGGATGCTGCCCGTCGCAAGCACCCTCAAGACCCGGAAGGGTAGGGTGACGGAGCTTGAGAAGGTCGCCCTCCTCTACCAGAGGGAGCGAGTCAGGAGGGGCACTCATCAAGGTATGCTGATAGCGTACTGCGATAATGAGAGGTCCTACCTCCTCGTTGACGGGAGCTTGATGGGTGTCGACGGTGGCGAGGTCACAAACGTAGAGGGAAATCCCGTGCTGGTCTTCAACGAGGAGGTATCCTGGTACCCCCTCATGGGCAGGGACGATTCCGAGAAGGATACCGCACTCAGGGGAGCCGTTGAACGCTTAAGTACTGACGTTAAGGCTCCCGGTTTAACCCAGTTTGAGGAGGAGATGGCTTCAGAGCTGCGTGATGTGACCCGCCTGGAGGACGAGAGGCAGAGGGTCATGGCGGTCATCGTGTGCAACAGGAGCACCGGTCGCCAGACCTGCTCCACACCGGTCTCCGAGTGGTTCCCCTTCCACGCCCCGTGGGATATCGCCCTTCCCACGAAGAAGGTGAGGGCGTGGCAGTACTATGGCTACATCGAGCAGGTCCTCATCAGGGCTGACAAGTTGAGCCCCATCTCGGCGTACCTAGCCTCCCTCTCCCTCAACGCCGAAGGCTACGATAGGCTTGTCTCCATAGAGAAGGAGTGGCTTGACCGTGTGGCTCTCCCCAACTACGGCTACGTATGGGGGCATCTGTGGGACGAGTGCCTCGTGGAGTACTCCGTGGACGAGTCCTTCAGGACGAGCGCTGGCCATTGTATGGTGCAGGGGATGATAATCAGCGCCGTGCTGGATCTGGCCGGAATCGACAACTACCTGATCGAGGGTGAGGTCCCGGGGAGCCACCACTACGTCTACATGCCCGAGTTCGAGTTCACCTTCGACAACGCCCGCCTGAGCTCCTGCAGGAACAACGTCATGCTGGGCTGGCCGCGGGGAAACAAGGTCCTCGCCAGGTTCCACCACAACGGTAAGTTCTGCAGCCCCATAGCCGGCGGCCATTACAGTGGGACGTGGTCGCCGGAGGAGTGCGTCGCGGAGCTTGACCATCTGGCAGGGATACACGGAAACAAGCTCTTGATCTACGCCAACGGGGAGCACGAGACGAGCCCCACGGTCCTTAACAGGAACAACCGGGCCATCACCGAGGACTATAGATCCCTGCTCAAGGAGGAATGGGAGGACCTGAGGCTGCCATGACAGCGGCCATGGAGGGAGGGTGGAGCAGTGACTGATGACAAGCCCTTCCCGGTCCTTCTCACCTTCGACCTCGACGGTGAGACCGCCTTCGAGGAGATGCATCCGGGGATACCCTACTGGGTCACGCAGGGAGAGTATGGCCCCCGCGTCGGGGTTTACAGGATACTGGACCTGCTGGAGAGGGAGAAGGTTAGGGCAACCTTCTGCGTTGTCGGGTTAACGGCTGAGCGCTACCCTGAGTCCGTGGAGGCCATAGTCGAAGAGGGGCACGAGGTGGCTGTCCACGGTTACACTCACAGGGGGTACAACGCCCTCGAGCCTGAGGAGGAGAGGGAGGGCATAATCAAAACTCGGGAGATACTAACCGAGTTCGCCGGGGAGGAGCCAGTGGGACACCGCACGCCCCGCTGGCGCCCTTCAACGCGAACCCATGGGTTCCTCAACGAGCTCGGCTTTCTCTGGAACAGCGACCACATGGGGTCAGAGGTTCCCTTTTACAATGTCATCGACGGCGAGGTCTCGAACCTGCTGGAGATACCCGTGGCATACAATCTGGACGACTGGCCTTTCTACTTCGACTGGGGGACCCCCGTGGACGAGGTCCTTGATGTCTGGCGTATGGAGTTCGATTCGAGGTACCGGGATGGGACGGTCTTCTGCCTCACCAATCACCCTCAGGTTACGGGCAGGCCCTCTAGGATAGTGATACTGGAGAAGCTCATAGACTACCTGAAGGGAGTCCAGGATGTCGAGTTCATGACGGTCACCGACTACGTTAAGGCGGGATACGTCTGACCTTCCCCAGCGTCGACGGGCTGAAGGTCACGTGCGTAGTCGTCGACGACGCAGGCTACGACACGACCTTTCTAGGACAGTTCGGCCTCTCGATGCTAGCCGAGATCCACTCAGGGGGGGAGGAGATGAGGGTCCTCGTGGACACGGGCCTCTCCTCCGGGCCCCTGCTGAACAACATGAGCATCTTGGGCATCGACCCGAAGTCAATCGACTCAATCATCCTCACCCACTGCCACTACGACCACACTGGGGGGCTCGGGGGCCTCTTGGAGAAGACGCGCGAGGACGTGCCCATTGTTGCCCACCCCTCAGTCTTCAGGAGGTGCTACGTCAAGAAGCCGAGGCTGAGGTTCATCGGGATCCCTGAGAGGAGCGGTCGCGATGTCATCGAGGCGGGGGGAGGCAGACTTGTCCTGAGGAGCGGAGCCTACGAGCTCATGCCCGGAGTCGTCACGACCGGCGAGGTTGAGCGCCGGACGAGCTACGAGCCCCTTGAGAACGTCTTCAACGATGTGGACGGCGAGCTGGTTCAGGACCCCGAGCTCGACGACATGAGTCTCGTCGTCAACGTCAGGGACCGTGGGCTGGTCATACTCGCAGGCTGCAGCCACGCTGGAATCGTGAACATAATGATGCAGGTGAGGAGGATGACCGGCGTCGAGAAGATACATGCGGTGATTGGCGGCTTCCACTTGAGGGTTGCCGGAGACGAGCAGCTATCCAAGACCATAGACGAGCTATCGAAGGCTGATGCCGTCTCCGCTGGCCACTGCACCGGCTTCAAGGCCCTGAAAGCCATCTCCGAAAGGATGGGAGACCATTTCAGCCTCCTGCAATGTGGGACCGTATTGGAGTTCGGTGGGTGAGAGTTCTACAAATGGCTTAGGCTGAGGACCATCGTACACTCATGACATCCCCGCAGTGTCAGGAGCCCTCCCGGAAAAAACTTAAGATGTTACAAAAACAGGCATAGTCATTATGAACCGCATCAATGACTCGTGTCACCCAGTCATGATTCAACGCGCTCCACCGAGGGATTATCCGTGACCGACAGTTTTAGACCCCTAGAATATCACAGGGCTGCGTCCATCGACGAGGCAACCTCGTTACTAGCAAGGTTCGGTGCGAAGGCTCGTGTCGTGGCCGGTGCGACCGACCTCATCGCGGAGAGGCCCGAGGTGGAGCGCCTCGTCGACATCACGTCTCTGCCGTTGGACTACATACAGCAGGACGGAGCTGGCCTGAGGATAGGCACGCTGACCACGGTGGAGAGCCTGCGGAGATCCGAGTTGCTGAACGGCCCCTACTCCGTGCTCGTCGAGGTGGCGAGCCAGTTCGGCCACAGGAACGTCAGGAACCTGGCGACGATAGGCGGGAACCTGTGCAGCTCCGTCCCATCAGCGGACATGGCGCCCCCCCTCATGGTATTGGACTCCAGTGCCCACATAGCCAGCTTGAGAGGGGAGAGAACTGTCCCCCTCGAGGATTTCTTCGTCTCCGTCAGGGAAAGCGCCCTGGAGGAGGACGAGATGCTCATCGAGGTCCAGGTACCCCCGCAACCCACCCGTACAGGGACGGCCTTCGATAAGATCGGGCGGACCAGCGTAGACATAGCCCTCGTGAACGTCGCCGTCCGCCTCACTCTGGGGGAGGACGACGTCTGCAGCGATGTCAGGATCGCACTTGGCTCCGTTGCACCAACGCCTATGCGGTCTGCGAGGGCAGAGGGGCTTCTCATGGGAAAGAGATTAGATGGAGCCCTCATCGATGAGGCAGCGCAGGCAGCCTCCGAGGAGATCAAACCAATCAGCGACGTCCGCTCCTCGGCCGAGTACAGAAGGGATGCGAGTAAGGTGTTGACTAAGAGGTGCATACTGCGGGCTCTGGAGAGGGCGAGGGGAGGTCCAGATTGATGGTCGAGAAGATGAGGATAGTCCTGAGGGTCAACGGAGAGCCCCGAGAGGCGTACGTCGAGCCCGGGTGGACCCTGCTCAGGGTTCTGAGGGAGGACCTCGGGCTGACGGGTGCGAAGCACGGCTGCGGGAACGGGGAGTGCGGGGCGTGCACGGTCATCATGGACGGCAAGGCGGTTCCGTCGTGTCTTGTCCTCGCCGCTAGCGCCCAGGGAAAGGAGATCGAGACAATAGAGAGCCTCCAGACGGGCGGAGAGCATCACCCCCTCCAGAGGGCCTTCATCGAGCACGGGGCCGTCCAGTGCGGGTTCTGCACCCCCGGGATGATCATGTCCGCCAAGGCCCTCCTCGACGGGAACCCGGATCCCTCCGAGGAGGAAGTCAGGGAGGCCCTCCAGGGGAACCTCTGCAGGTGCACGGGGTACAAGAAGATAGTCGAGGCCGTGATGTCGGTCTCGGGGAGGGGGGACTAGAATGGGCGACGAGCTTACTATCGTAGGGAAATCCGTGGAGATGAAGGGCTCCGGGGAGAAGGTTACAGGCACGGCGGAGTACACTGTCGACATGAAGCTCCCTGGGATGCTCTACGCCAAGATCCTGAGGAGCCCCCACGCCCACGCTAACATCAAGGTCATCGACACCAGCAAGGCCGAGGCCCTGCCCGGGGTCAGGGCCGTCATCACCCACGAGGAGGCCAAGATCCTCTACACGGTCTCCCACGGGAGCGCCCGGGAGTATGGCATCGACGACCGGGTGAGGTACTACGGGGATAAGGTGGCTGCCGTTGCCGCGGTCTCTGAGGAGGTGGCCGAGGAGGCCCTTTGCCTCATCGACGTGGAGTACGAGGTCCTCCCCGCCGTCTTCGACATGGAGGAGGCCATGAGTGAGGACGCCCCGGTGGTCCACCCCGAGAGGGACGACGTGGAAGGAAACATCCTGGAGCACTCGGTTCAGGAGTGGGGGGACGTCGAAAAGGGATTCAAGGAGGCCGACCACGTCTTCGAGAACAGGTTCACAACCCAGAGGGTCTGCCACTGCGCCCTAGAGCCCCACGCAATGTTGGCGTCCTGGGACGGGGACGGAAACCTCACGATGTGGAGCAGCGAGCAGACAGCCTTCATGATAAGGGACAGCCTCGCCGAGGCCTTCCAGATGCCCCTGAGCAAGATCAGGTTCATCGTCCCTCCCTACGTGGGCGGGGGCTTCGGCGGGAAGTACGAGAGCGCAGAGAAGATCGTCGTCGCCCTGCTGGCGAGGAAGGCCGGGAGGTCGGTCATGCTCAGGCTCTCCAGGGAGGAGGTCTTCCACACAACGAGGACCCGCTCCCCGTGCATCTTCGAGACCAAGACTGGCGTGAATGAGGATGGGACTCTGGTGGCACGAGAGGTGAGGGCCATCGTGGACGTGGGGGCGTACGCTTGGGGGGCCATCATGGCGAGCAGGGCCTCAAGCTACATGACTCTCCTCTACAGGTGCCCCAACATCAAGTACGTGGGCTACGGGGTCTACACCAACACCCCGCCATCCGGGGCCATGCGGGGCTTCACGAGCACCCCCATCCACTACGCCATGGAGTCCGAGCTGGAGGAGATAGCCTACGCCCTCGGGATGGACCCGACGGAGTTCAGGCTCAAGAACGCCCTCAACGTCGGGGACATCATCCCCATCAACGGCAAGCCCGTGACCAGCAGCGGCCTCAGGGAGGCCGTCATCAAGGGAAGGGAGGCCATTGGCTGGGAGAGGCGGCAGAAGGTCCCTGGCTCCGAGGGGGGAGTCAAGAGGAGGGGCATAGGGATGGCCTGCTACAGCCACTACGCCCCGATGCTGAAGAGCACCGAGCGCTCCGTTGGAAACGCTGTTCTGAAGGTCAACGTCGACGGCTCCTTCCACCTGCTCCTAGGGGTTCCAGACATCGGGCAGGGGCTGAGGACCATCATGGCTCAGATAGCTGCGGAGGCCCTGGGAGGGAGGCTTGACGAGATCAGTGTTACCCTCGCGGACACGTCGGTCACCCCTTGGGGGACCACGACGGCTGCCAGCAGGAGCACCCAGGAGACGGGTGGTGCCGTCAAGATAGCAGCAGACAGGATGAAGGGACGGCTCTTGGAGCTGGCTTCAGACATCATGGACATCCCGGTCGACAGGTTGGTCGCCAAGGACTGCCTCGTGTTCGCCAAGGGGGTGCCGGAGCAGGGACTCGCGTTCAAGGATATCCTGAACCACCCCGACGTCTACCAAAGCGGCGAGAACGTCATCATCACGAAGGCCACTTACAACGTACCAACGTTCATCCCGCCCTACGGCACCGCCTTCGCCGATGTCGAGGTGGACACCGAGACCGGCCAGGTGAGGGTGCTGAAGATGGTCGCGGCCTCCGACGTCGGCAGGGCCATCAACCCCCAGTCGGTGGAGGGGCAGCTTGAGGGGGGGATGCAGATGGGTATCGGCTACGCCCTCACCGAGATGCTCAGGCTCCACCCGGAGACGGGGGAGCCCCTAAACAACAGCTTCATGGACTACAAGGTGCTCAGGGCAGATGACATGCCCGAGATGGAGGTCATCATAGTGGAACCCGTGGACCCCAACTCGGTCTACGGCGCCAAGGGGATCGGTG
>JAUWDP010000308.1 GCA_030608725.1 Candidatus Bathyarchaeota archaeon | reverse complement strand
GTCGATGTTCCACTCCGTGAATGACTTCATGTAGACCCCGTGTTTGATGTCCTCGAGGAGCTCCTCCTCGGACATGTCGCCGGGCAGCAGGTAGGTGTTCGCCATGCGCACAATGGCCTCCCTGTCGTAGTTGACGGCCCTGGCGGACCCGTTGCTCTCGACCCCCAGCTTCGCCGCAGTCTCCCGGTTGTGAAAGAACTCGTTTATGACTCCATCCTTGTAGAGGTACCTAGGCCGGGCCTCGACCCCCTCGTCGTCGTACTCGTAGAATCCGTAGCTGTGCTCGACTCTCGGGTCGTCGACGATTGTAACCAGATCGCTCCCTATCCTCGTGCCCAGCCAGTAGGGCCCTCCCGGGTAGATGAAGGACCTGCCCGCCTGGCTCATCTCCCTCCCCAGGATCCTGTCCGCCTCCATGGGATGGCCGCAGGACTCGTGGGATGCAATGCCCACCACCTCCGTCCCGCAGACCAGACTCATCTTCCCGGGCTTCAAGGGCTTCCCCTCCTTGATCACCCTCTGCAGAACCATGGTCTCGTGAACGAGCTCGTCCGCAACGTTCCAGAGGCCGAAGGCCTCCCAGCCCCCGCTGTAGCCGAACTGCCGCATCGCCTGCTCAACCCTCCCCTCCTCCTTGACGGAGACGATGATGAAGCAGGCGACCTTCGGAACGTACGAGGCGATCCTCGACCCCTCAGAGTTGATGAAGTATTTCTCAGTCAGGTCGATGAAACACTGGAGTATCCGGGACGGGACCTCGACGCCCTGGGCTGTAATCTCCTTGTCGATGCCCGAGAGGAGGTCTATCTTCGACTCGGGGTCCACGTTCAGCACCTTCTCCTTCTCCTCGACCCTCCAGTCCGCCTCGTTGCCCTCCATCTCCGAGAATTGTATCTTCTCTCTCCGCCCTGAGGCCCTGGCGAGCCTGCACGCGGTCTCGACGACGGCATCGGCCTCCTCCCTGGTCCACCTGTTGGTGGAGGCGAATCCGAGCCCGCCGTCAGCCAGCACCCTGACATTGAACCCACCGTCCTCAGACTGGACGTAGGCCTCGAGGGCGCCGTTCCTCAGGATTATCTGCTCTTGGTGGACGCTGTGAGCCCTCGCCTCCGCGTACTCGACGCGCTTCGTGAGGGCATGATCCAAGGCGTACTCAAGAATGTCCTTATCCATTGTATCCACACTTTTGTCTTATCCCCTCAGCAGTATTATGTTTTTTTAATAATAGTTAACTGAGGTTCTCCTCACGACCGAGTGAAAGACTTTTATCGTTATTTGTAAAACCAGCATGGATCAAGATGAAGAAGCTAGAAGAATACGAGATTATGCCCATGTTTCCTATGGCCCCCGTTGCGGATCCCCAGATATCCCCCGACGGGGCCAATGTCCTCTTCACCTACTCGGAGGTCAACATGGAGGAGGACAAGTACGACACCCAAATCTGGCTACTGGACATGAAAAAGAAGAAGCCCGTCCAGTTCACCTTCGGCAAGGAGAACTCCTCCAACCCCCGCTGGTCCCCCGACGGGAAGAGGATACTGTTCACCTCCAACCGCCCCAGCCCGGACGACCCTAAGGAGGGGGACGAGAAAAAGAAAAAGGCCCAGATCTTCGTCATCCCGGCCGATGGCGGCGAGGCCAAGCAGATCACCCAGATCGAGGAGGGCGTCCAGAGCCCCGCCTGGTCCCCAGACGGCAAGAACATCCTGTTCATCGCCAAGGTCTTCAAGGGGGAGAAGGCGTCGGAGAAGAGCGACGTCAAGATAATCCGCCGGATGAAGTACAAGCACGACGGTAAGGGCTTCTCCGTCGGCATGTACACCCACCTCTTCGTCGTCCCCTCCAAGGGGGGCAAGGCGAAGCAGCTGACCGACGGCCTATTCGACGTCGAGGCCTCCGACTGGTCCCCAGACGGGGAGACCATAGCCTTTGTCTCCAATTTCGCCGAGAACGCCGACAAGTCCTTCTTCAGGAATATCTACATCGTCCCCGCTAAGGGGGGCGAGCCAGAGCTCCTCTGGGAGGGGAAGGGCCAGATCGGAGCCATCGCCTGGGCACCAAACGGCGAATACGTCGCCTTCACCGGCAGGGAGCTCGAGGATCCGAGCCTCGTCTGGCATAAGAACGCGGAGCTCTACCTCCTCCCGGTGGATGAAGGCGAGCCCAAGTGCCTCACCCCCGAGTTCGACAGGACCGCCCTGGGGGCGAAGCTGGAGTGGTCGCCGGACTCCAAACACATATACCTTGCAGTCCCGGACCGCGGCGCCGCCCAGATCTACAGGGTTAGCGTGGAAGGAGACATCGAAGCCGTGACGGAGGGC
>JAUWDP010000003.1 GCA_030608725.1 Candidatus Bathyarchaeota archaeon | reverse complement strand
GTCCTCATGAGGGCCCTCGGAGTCGAGACCGACAGAAACGTCGCGGAGATGGTCTCCCTAGACGACGACATCCTCAATGAGCTCGAGACCTCGTTCAGGGACGCCGCCAACACCCATACCATCGAGGACTCCATCCTCTATATTGGTAACAGGGTCGCATTTGGCCAGGTTAAGGAGTTCAGGATAAAGAGGGCCGAGACCATCGTCGACCGCAACCTCCTGCCCCACATCGGACGGGAGCCAGACGACCGCATCGACAAGGCCATATTCCTCGGAGAGATGGCCTCCCGCATCATAGAGCTCAAACTAGGGAGGAGGGAGGAGGACGACAAGGACCACCTCAAGAACAAAAGGATAAAACTCGCGGGTCCCCTCCTAGCCGAGCTGTTCAGGAGCGCCTTCTGGAGCCTCTACAGAGACATGCGCTACCAGTTCCGCCGGATGAGCACCCGGAGGAAAGGCATCCTCATCTCGGCGTCCATCAGGCCCGGGATAATCAGCAGCCGCATCCAGCATGCCATCGCGACTGGCAACTGGAGGCGTGGACGCGTCGGCATGACGCAGCTCCTCGACAGAACCAACACCCTCTCAACCCTGAGCCACCTGAGACGGCTCCAGTCGCCCCTCAGCAGGAGTCAGCCCAACTTCGAGGCCAGAGACCTCCACTCCACCCACTGGGGTAGGCTCTGCCCCAACGAGACACCTGAGGGAGCCAACTGTGGACTGGTCAAGAACCTCTCCCTCATGGCCAGCATCTCCGTCGGCACGGACGCGGAGAAGATCAAGCGGACACTCACCTACCTGGGGGTCACCCAGGCAAAGCTGGCGGACGAACAGCTGAGGCACATCGGAGCGAAGATATTCGTGGAGGGCTACCTCCTAGGATACACGACAAACCCCAATGAACTCGTCGATTCTATCAGGGAGATGAGGCGTCGGGGCGAGATAAGCACCGAGGTAAACATCGGCTACTATGCAGACCACAACGAGATCTACGTCAACTGCGACGAAGGGCGCATCAGGAGGCCCCTCATCATCGTTAGAGAGGGCAAGCCCCTCCTCAAGTCCCGCCACATCAGGAACCTCCAGCAGGAGCGCTGGCAGTGGAGCGACCTGATCAGGGAGGGCATCCTCGAGTACCTGGACGCTGAGGAGGAGGAGAACGCCTACATAGCAATCAACCAGACCCAGGTCTCCGAGGAGCACACCCACATGGAGATCTGTAGCTACGCCATCCTAGGAATCACGGCATCCATAATCCCATTCCCAGAGCACAATCAGTCGCCGAGGAACACCTACCAAGCGGCCATGGCCAAGCAGGCTCCCGGGATGTACGCCCTCAACTATAGGGATAGGACAGACACAAGGGCCCACGTCCTCCACTACCCCCAGAAGCCCCTGTGCCAGACCAAGCCCATGGAGATAATGGGATACAACGAGAGACCGGCGGGTCAGAACTACATCGTCGCCGTCCTAAGCTCCAACGGATACAACATGGAGGACGCCATCATATTCAACAAGTCCAGCATCGAACGGGGTCTAGGCCACTCTAGCTTCTTCCGCATCTACAAGGCCGCGAGCAAGCAGTATCTGGGAGGCGCCAAGGACAGGCTCACCATCCCCGAGCCGGGTATCCGAGGCTACCACGGTGCCGAGGCATACAGGATGCTTGAGGAGGACGGGCTAATCTCTACGGAGGCAGAGGTGCGCGGTGGAGATATTCTGGCTGGCAGGACCAGCCCGCCTAGGTTCCTTGAGGAGTACAGAGGATTTGAAGTAAGGGGCCCCCAGCTGAGGGATACCTCGGTAGCAGTAAGGCCTACTGAGCAGGGAGTCGTAGACTCCGTCTTCGTCACAAAGGACATTGAGGGATCCCACCTCATCAAGACGAAGGTGCGAAGCCACAGGGTCCCCGAGCTAGGCGACAAGTTCGTCTCACGCCACGGCCAGAAGGGCGTCATAGGGATGGTTATACCTCAGGAGGATATGCCGTTCAGCTCCCACGGCACGGTGCCTGACATCATGATCAACCCCCACGCCTTCCCGTCGAGGATGACCGTCGGCCAGTTCCTCGAATCCCTCGCAGGGAAAGTAGGCGCCATGAGAGGCGAGATGGTCGACGGAACCCCCTTCATCAACGAGTCCCACGAGTCCCTCTCGGAGGCACTGAGACGACTTGGATTCAACCCTGGTGGCAGGGAGCTGATGTACTACGGCCTCAGCGGAAGGAAGTTCGAGACTCAGACATACATTGGACCCACGTTCTACCAGAAGCTTCACCACATGGTCGTGGACAAGATCCACGCCAGGGCACGGGGACAGGTCCAGATGCTCACGAGGCAGCCCACTGAGGGTCGTGCCAGGGGAGGAGGCCTCAGGTTTGGAGAGATGGAGAGGGACTGCCTCGTCGCCCACGGTGCCGCCATGCTCCTCAAGGACAGGCTCCTGGAGGAGTCTGACGCATACACAATCTACGTCTGTGAGCGCTGCGGCAAGCTGGCCTTCTACGACATACGGCAGCGTAAGTACGTCTGTCCCATGTGCGAGAGCAAGGGGCAGGTCGAGCCAGTCGTGGTTTCCTACGCCTTCAAGCTTCTGCTTCAGGAGCTTCAGAGCCTATGCATCTCGCCTTCTCTAGAGCTGGTCAAGGAGGTTGAATAGATGTCCAAGGTCATCGACGCGATAAAGTTCGGCGTACTACAACCCGACGAGATTCGCAGGCTCTCAGTGGTGGAGATAACGACATCCGATACATACGACGAGGACGGCGGACCCATATCCGGAGGACTCATGGACCACAGGCTAGGCACCTTGGAACCCAGACAAAGGTGCAGGACCTGCGGAAATATATCCATCAACTGTCCAGGACACTACGGCCACATCGAGCTGGCGGTCCCCGCCGTCCACGTGGAGTTCGCCAAGCAGATCTACAAGCTTCTCTCCACGACGTGCAGGAGTTGTGGAAGGATCCTCCTCTCTGACGAGTATATCGAAGAGCTAAGTGCAGTGCGTCAGAAGGAGATAGACCTCTTCGGAAAGGTCAGCGACGGCACCAACAAGGAGGTCGTGAAGCAGGCCAAGAAGAAGAAAAAATTCAAGGAGTGCCCCCAGTGCGGGATGGTCCAGTCCAACGTCAAGTTCGCGAAGCCCACCAGCTTCCTTGAGATCGAACAGGAGGAGTTCGACACAGACGACGAGGCCATCGTCGAGGAGGTGAGCCGGAGGCTCACGCCCAGCATGATCAGGGAATGGTTCGAGAGGATCCCCGATGAGGATCTTGAACTCTTGGCCATCGATCCCTCCGTGGCGAGACCTGAGTGGATGGTCCTCCAGGTTCTGCCTGTGCCCCCGGTGGATGTACGTCCAAGCATCATCCTCGAATCGGGCATAAGGGCTGAGGACGACCTAACCCACAAGCTCGTCGACATCATCAGGATCAACCAGAGGCTCAGGGAGAACATCGACGCCGGCGCCCCCACACTCATCATCGAGGACCTCTCGGAGCTCCTCCAGTACCACGTCACCACGTACTTCAACAACGAGGTCTCGGGCATCCCTCCGGCTCGCCACAGGTCTGGAAGAACCTTAAAGAGCCTCGCCCAGAGGCTGAAGGGAAAGGAAGGCCGGTTCAGGGGCAACCTCTCGGGGAAGAGGGTGGACTACTCGGCTAGAACTGTAATCTCACCTGACCCGAATCTGGACATTAATGAGGTAGGCGTCCCCATGCACATCGCTGTCCGACTGACGGTCCCGGACATCATAACCGAGAGGAACCTCGAAGAGATGAAGAGGCTCGTATACAACGGCCCGTCTATACACCCCGGGGCCCTCTACATCATCCGCCCAGATGGCAGACGCATCAGGCTGGAATTCGTGACGGACCGGACGACCGTCGCCGAGGGGCTGGAGCCCGGTTTCACAGTGGAGCGGCACCTGAAGGACGGGGATATAGCACTTTTCAACAGGCAGCCGAGCCTCCATAGGATGAGCATCATGGCTCACAGGGTGAAGGTGCTGCCTTACAGGACGTTCAGGATGCACCTCACGGTCTGCCCGCCCTACAACGCCGACTTTGACGGGGACGAGATGAACCTCCACATCCCGCAGAGCAAGGAAGCCCAGACAGAGGCTAGGCTCCTCATGCAGGTCCAGGACCAGATACTCTCACCCAGATACGGGGCACCCATCATTGGCGCCACCAAGGACTTCATTACAGGAGCCTACCTGCTGACGAGGGCTCAGACTATGCTCACTGCCAATGATGTGGGCAAGCTCCTCGCCGCCACAGGCTACCAGGGCAAGATGCCGAACCCTACGGTGAAGAAGCCAGAGAGATGGTCAGGGAAAGACATATTCAGCCTTTTCTTACCTGAGGACTACAACTTCGTCACGCGTGCTAATATCTGTCAGCACTGTGCTACTTGCGAACGTGAGGGGTGTCAGTACGACGCCTACGTCACCATTCGAGACGGTAAACTCCAGACAGGAGTAATAGACAGGAACAGTATTGGGGCGGAGCGGGCCGAGACCATCTTCCACAGGATTATCAAGGACTATGGCACTGACGCCGGCCATGACTTCCTCAACTCTATCACAAAGCTCATCAACGAGTACCTCTCAATAAAGGGTTTCACGTTCTCCCTTGACGAACTGACAATCGGTACCAAGGAGATAAGCGAAATCAACCGGGTCATGAAGCGGATGGAGAGGAACGTGGACAAGCTCATCGAGGACCTGAGCACAGACCAGTTGGAGAGGCTGCCAGGCCAGAATCTCCAGGAGACCTTCGAGATCCAGGTTATGAGCGAATTAGCGAAGGCAAGGGACAGGGCTGGTGAGACGGTGGAGACCGGGCTGGGGATGGGCAATGCCGGGATAATCATGACGCGGAGTGGCGCCAGGGGCTCAAGCCTCAACATAGGTCAGATGATGGGGTCGGTGGGGCAGCAAGCCATCCGTGGCAAGAGGATCATGAGGGGGTACATGAACAGGACGCTCCCTCACTTCAACGAGCACGACCCCGCCCCCGAGGCCAGGGGATTCGTCTACAACTGCTACAGGGACGGCCTCAACCCGATCGAGTTCTTCTTCCACTCAATGGGTGGCAGGGAGGGGCTCGTCGACACAGCCGTCCGTACCCAGCAGAGCGGCTACATGCAGCGCCGCCTCATCAACGCCCTGGAGCACCTCAGGGTAGAGTACGATGGCACCGTCAGGGACTCCGAGGGTCGCATCATCCAGTTCAAGTTTGGGGAGGACGGGGTCGACCCGGCCAAGAGCGACCATGGTGTCGCTGTGAACGTGGGGCTGCTCATCGAGAGGATCAAGATCGCGATAAAGGAAGGCACTCCTGCCTCGAAGGAGTTCATCGAGGAGAAGCTCGAGGAGGCAGCAGTGGATCTGACCCCGAGCCTGATCGATGAACTTCGAAACAAGCTCTCTGACTCTGAGATGACCAAAGAGGGAGTGACGAGGACCGTCCAGACGGTATTGAGGGACTATGACTTCAGCCTCGTGGAGCCAGGGGAGGCCGTGGGGACCGTGGCAGCCCAGTCCATCGGAGAACCAGGCACCCAGATGACCCTCAGGACGTTCCACTACGCAGGGGTCGCCGAGCTCAACGTCACCCTTGGATTGCCCAGGCTCATAGAGCTGGTGGACGCTAGGAGGTCGCCTTCAACGCCAGTGATGAACATCTACTTGGATTCAAGTCACAGGAGGAGCCAGGAGAAAGCCCGCGAAGTGGCGGAGAAGCTCAGCTACACAGTCGCCGATGATGTAATCGAATCCGTGATGATCGATCTCAGGGAGGACGCTGTGAAGATCACAGTCTCACCGGAGAGGATGGAAGCCCTTAACGTAGTTGTAGGTGATTTCGAGGAAGCCCTCCCCTTCAAGTACACTAAAAGCGATGATCAGACGTACCTCATTGCCTTGTCCGAGGATAAGAAGAACAACTCAGAGAAGTTTATCAAAAAGATAGTCGACGCCCGCATAAGAGGCATCCCTGAGATCAAGAGGGTTCTGACCACTTACGAAAATAGGGAGTGGGTGATACGCACCGACGGCTCCAACCTTGAGGGAGTTCTCGCCATTGAGGGGGTCGATCCCAGAAGGACGACGACCAACGACATCCATGAGATCGCTAAGATCTTGGGTATCGAGGCGGCTCGGAACGCCCTCATCAAGGAGGCCCACGCAGTACTCGATGAGCAGGGTCTCGACGTCGACATTAGACACGTGATGCTGGTCTCCGACATCATGACGAATACAGGCGAGGTGAAGCAGATCGGCCGTCACGGCATCAGCGGGCAGAAGAGCAGCGTCCTGGCGAGGGCGGCCTTCGAGCTGACCATCCAGCACCTGGTTAACGCCGCGATCAAGGGTGAGACCGATCCCCTTAAAGGTGTGATCGAGAACATCATTGTCGGCCAGTCGATGCCCCTGGGCACAGGGAGTGTCGAGCTGTTCATGTCCATGGGAGGAAAGCGAGACGAGTAGCGTCGATCACGAGCTCAGGATGGCCATCAATACCGGCCGCCTCCACCTAGGCTCCAAGGTGGCAATAAGGGAGCTTCAGCGAGGCAGGGCGAAGATAGCCATACTGTCATCCAACTGCCCCGAGAAGATACGAGAGCAGATAGAGAAGTATGGCAAGCTCGGAAACATACCTGTTCTACAGCATCAGAAGGACAGCCTTGACCTGGGGGTCCTCTGCAGGAAGCCTTTCCCGGTCTCAGTAATCGTTATAAACGAAACTGGCGACTCAAAGATACTCGATTTGGTGAACACAGAGAATGCTCAGTAACATCAAGATAACAGAGAACGAGATGAAGTTCATCTCCCTGCTAGAGAACATGACCGGCGCCACTATCGTTGACTGCATCATCGACGAGGAAGAGGACACGCTGATCTTCGCGGTTAAGAAAGGAGAGGTCGGCCTCGCTGTCGGACGGGGCGGAGAGAAGATCAAACGGTTCCGTAGGATGACCAACAAGCAGGTCGAGATCTTCGAGTACATCGACGACGCAGAGCAGTTCATCAGGAACGCGTTGAAGCCGGCGAAGGTGAAGGAGATCAGGCTCGTGGACAGGGCGAGCGGAGGCCGGATCGCTATGGTGAACGTCGAGACCAAGGACAAGGGCATCGCCATCGGCAGGAACGGTCAGAACATCAAGAAGATCAGGTTCCTGGCTAAACGGTATTTCGACTTGGACACCGTAGTAATCAACTAAGGCATGCGCCTGCCTCAAAATATCCTGGGTTTCGGTGTTTCACGTAAATTTCTTAACATTCGTTGAATGGCTATAGAGTGTAGTGTCTTCGTATGGCAGAGAAAGGCGTGTTCCTCCTGACTGGCTTTGAGCCCTTTGGGGGAAGTGATGTTAATCCATCTATTTTGGCCGGCAGGAAGCTTGAGGGGGAGACCTTCAACGGATATAGGGTCGTGGTTGAGGAGATACCTCTAAGGTTCCATGAGATCAATGACATAATCAAGGGACTTGTATCGGAGTACAGACCGGCTGCTGTGGTCTCCACGGGCCAGGGTGGAGGGGGAGGCCTGTCAGTAGAACGTGTCGCGACCAATGTCTGCAGCGCCAGGATGCCCTACAACTGCGGATACAAACCACTTGATGAGCCATTGAACGCAGAAGGCCCCGTGGCCTACTGGACGAGGCTTCCGTACAGGAGAATGCTGGAGGGATTGAAGGAGGCCGGCGTGCCGGCGAGGCTCTCCAGCTCTGCTGGAACATTCGGGTGCAACCAGATCTTCTACCACCTGATGGATCACTTGGCAAGCGAGGGTATCGAGATCCCGGCGGGATTCATCCACGTCCCTTTGTTGCCGCTGCAGGCTTTGGAGAGGGGATCTGCGTCGATGAGCCTTGACCTCATCGCCAAGGGATTGGAGGTCGTCGTGGAACTGATTTCAAAAGACATGACTTGATTTTTCAAGTCGCGTGCCTCGACATCTACGATAAAGATGGCTCCAATTTTTTTAAACGCCGGCGGTATAAAGAGAAGGACCCGTCGAGATCTATGTAAACCATATTAAAAGCGAATGAGGACCCCCATCGATTAAGAGGTTGAAAAAATAGCGACCATAAAGGCCTTCGCGGCTCTCGGATTTGACCGTCTGGGTAGGGCTACGAAGGATTTTAAGGAGTAGCTGGACTGGCAGTCATGCTTAGAGGCTAACATCATCAGGTGGGTTTTGACCCACATGTCGAGTGAGCTCCACGTCTTCATACCGAAAATACTGACGGGTAACAAGGAATACGCCCCAGGGGGCTGGCCTGAGGACTGCGTAGGGAACGCAAGCTACTCACTGGAGAAGATCCTTGGTGATATCGAGGAAGGTAAGGCGATGTTTATGGAGGGCCTTGACGGGCTAAATCCAGATGCCCTCGCTGAGGAGATGGACTGGTTCTACGGCAAGGCTCCTAAGGAGAGCTACCTGATGCTGGCCGTCTCCGAGATACTTCACCACGAGGGGCAGATCGCCGCCATCCTCGGCGTCGAGAAACGGATGAAGGGAACCTAAAACTACCCTCCCTTTTTTTCATTTCTTAAGGAAGATCGAAGGCACGCTATTCATTTTAATTAAGCCACAAGCATATGTTATTGTCATGTCTAGCAAGGGCACAATTCTCTTGACCGGCTACGAGGCCTTCGGGGATTTCAAGGTGAATCCCTCAATCGCGGCCTGCATGGAGCTTGACGGTCGGGATATTGAAGGGTACAGGGTGGCTGCGGAGGAGATCACCATGAAGTTCAACGGTGTGAAGGAAGCCATCGAGGGGCACTTGGAGAATTATAAGCCCGCCGCTGTGGTCTGCACGGGGGTCTCAGGTGCCGGGGCGGTCATCGCTGTGGAGCGTGTCGCCATCAATGTTTTCAGCGCGAGGGGCGGAGTCATGGGGAAGGAGGCGCAGGATGCAGCCATCAGGGATGACGGTCCTGTGGGATATTTCACGACGCTTCCTTATAGGAGGATTCTGGAGGCTTTGAAGGAGGCGAGCATACCTGCCAGGCTATCCAACTCAGCGGGTACGGTGGGGTGTAACCTCATCTTCTACTACCTGATGGACTACCTAGCAAGGAACGGGTGCGACATCCCGGCCGGGTTCATCCATGTTCCCCGGCTCCCCGAACAAGCCCTCAACGGGAGGAGCCCCTCGATGTCATTAGAGCTAAGCGCCAGCGCCCTTGAGGTGGCAATCAGGGCGTTGGTATCCGAGCTGAAGTCTGACTAGCCTACATGGGCAGTGTACTCTAGCTTTCCAAGTCCGAGACGGATTGAGATTAATATGGCGACAATGATATAGTGAAGTCGTAGGCTGGTCACTTGAAGGTCTCCGAGCTCGACATCCCAGAGGAGGTTAAAGTTCTACTCCAAGAACGGGGCCTCGATGAGCTCTACCCTCCCCAGGAGGATGCCATCAACGCGAACGTTCTCGATGGCAAGAACCTCGTGTTGGCAAGCCCCACGGCCAGCGGTAAGACACTGATCGCGGAGATCTGTGCACTGAAGCACGTTCTCGAGGGGGGCGGGAAGGTACTTTACCTCACCCCCCTTCGCGCCCTGGCATGGGAGAAGTACGAGGAGTTCCAGGCTTACACCGTTCTGGAGGCGTCGAGGGGGCGGCGGGTCCGGGTCGGGGTGAGCACGGGTGATCTCGACAGCCGGACTTCGTGGCTCGGGGATTATGACATCCTCATCACGACGAATGAGAAGTGCGACTCCCTTCTGAGGCATAGGTCGCCTTGGATGGAGGGGGTGTCCCTGGTGGTGGCGGATGAGGTCCACCTGATAGGGAATGACCGGGGGCCGACCCTGGAGGTGGCCCTGACTCGGCTTAGGCAGCTGAACCCCCGTATACAGATCCTGGCTCTTAGTGCTACCATCAGGAACGCGGACGAGGTGGCAGAGTGGCTGGAGGCAGAGTGCGTGAGGACGGAGTGGAGGCCCGTGCCCCTGAGAGAGGGAGTGGCCTACGGGGACAGGATCATCTTCAACGATGGCAGCGTGAAGGGGCTTGATCCCCTGCATAAGCAGGACGCCGTGAATATCGCGTTGAACTCAGTGCTGGATGGGGGTCAGGCCCTCATCTTCGTGGAGAGCCGTAGACGGGCTCAGAGCACGGCTAGGGCTGCAGCCCAGGCATTGAGGGGGAGGCTCGGGAAACGGGAGGAGACGGGGCTGCGTAAGGTCTCGTCCGAGATTGTCCTCAGGGGGGAGAAGACGAGCCTAATGGAGGAGCTCGCTTCCGCGGTCTCTGACGGGGCTGCGTTCCATCACGCCGGGCTGAACCGGGAGCACAGGCGCCTCGTGGAGGAGGCATTCAAGGAAGGGAGGATCAAGATCCTGGCCTCTACTCCGACATTGGCTTCGGGGGTGAACCTTCCGGCGAGGACTGCGGTGATCGGGAGCTATAGGAGGTTCACGCCGGGGTACGGGATGTACCCCATCTCGGTTCTGGAGTATAAGCAGATGAGCGGTCGGGCTGGGAGGCCTCAGTACGATGAGTACGGGGAGGCGGTGCTGATAGCGTCGTCGTCGGATGAGCAGGACGCGCTGATGGAGAACTACGTTTCGGCGCGTCCTGAGAGGCTTTTCAGCCGTCTGGCTCAGGAGACGGCCCTGAGGGGGCACACGCTGGCGGCGGTCGCCTCCGACTACGCTCACACGGAACAGGGGCTCATCGACTTCTTCGGTGGGACGTTCTACGGCTATCACTATCCCATGGGGAACGTGAAGCTCATACTGGCGGGGATCCTTAGTTACCTTCGGCGTGAGGACCTCATCGAGTACAAGGGTGATACCATCTACGCTACGGACTTCGGGAGGAGGGTCTCTGAGCTGTACGTGGACCCCTACTCGGCGGTGGTGATCAGGGACGGGCTGAGGCGGGGTGCGCCGGAGGTGACTGACTTCACTTGGCTTCACATGATCTGCCATACGCCGAACATGCGGCCTATCCTCCGTCCCAGGCGTAGGGATGAGGAGCTGGTGGAGGAGTACGCTGAGGAGCGGCTGGACGAGTTCGCTTTTCCACCAGGGGATCTGCTGGGGGACTATGTGGAGAGGGGGCAGGTCCTAGGAGAGGTGAAGACGGCGATGGTACTGGGGGCGTGGATCCAGGAGGTCTCGGAGGGGGAGCTGATGGACAGGTACGGTGTGGCGCCGGGGGATCGGTACAGCGCTGTGACGAACGCGGACTGGCTGCTGTATTCGACGTATGAGCTGGCGGGGGTGCTGGGGTTGACGGAGCATCGGCGGCATCTGGGGCGGCTGAGGGATCGGGTGAGGTATGGGGTGTCGGAGAAGCTGCTGCCGTTGGTGAGGTTGCGGGGGATCGGGCGGGTGCGGGCTCGGTTGCTGTTTAACTCGGGTTTCCGGAGTGTGGCTGCGTTGAAGAGGGCGCCGGTGGGGCGGCTTGTGGAGATCCCTTTGATCGGGGCGAGGCTGGCGAAGGTGATCAAGGAGCAGGTGGGGGGGGTGGTGGATGAGGGTGAGTGGCGGGGGCTGGACGCGGTGGTGTCTGAGCAGAGGGCGCTGACGGACTTTGTGGAGGAGGAGCCCGAAAAGGAGGCTCCACCTGGGGATGAGTGAGGGCGCGTGCGGCTGGCTTAGGATAAGGGTTGCCGGGCGCGTCGGTGGGTGGGGATAAGGGTTCTAGCGTTGTCGTTTCCGTGTGAAGGCGTGGGGGCTGTGGGGTCCGGGTTCACTGTGTTGGGGCGTTGTTTTTCGTTGATTTTTAGGGTTCAGAGTACGTTTTTACGCTAGATCTTATGTGGGTGCTGAGTTTTGATATCTGCGTCTGGTGCCTCTTATCGCCGACAGCCCCCAGACTAGGGCTACCAGAAACGTGAGGGCGAGGGGGTACGTCGAGACGGGAGAAAAGGCCGATTTCAACAACTACCCTGTAATGGAAAAATCTGTTGAGTAACCGGTGTCAGCTGCCCTAGTTACAGCGACAGAACTTTCACGATCTCGTATTTCATCGACAGCAGGTACTGCACTTACCCCCGCAGGATGAACCCGCGACCATCCGATTCGTCTGGTAGAGCTCCTTCCAGCAGTCCCGGCAGATCAGAATATTACCCAGCTCCTTGTGGTTGG
Source organism: Candidatus Bathyarchaeota archaeon (assembly GCA_030608725.1). Next base: position 4,310 of record JAUWDP010000003.1, on the reverse strand, counting down.
CCCCTAGGAGGCTGACATCATCGCCGCTCTTGTGGCATAGACCGCATTCGCCCATGAGATCACCAACAGTAGAGGGAAGTGAGTGATTATAAATGATATCACGCCGCATCGGGAAACCAATCGGGATATTGATCACAGGAGCATAAGCACTATTATTATACCTCACCTTTCAGTACAATTGGGACATATGTTCGACCCTATGTTCAGCAGAATCCTGGTAGCCTACGACGGCTCTGAGCCCTCGAAGCGCGCCCTGGACCTCGCCGCCAAGACCGCAGCGATGTTCAGGGGTGAACTCATCATAGTGACAGCCATCTTCCGCGGCGCGGTGCCCATTTTCAGCGAGGAGGGGCAGGGGACCCTGAGCACAGCGGACATCCAGGACTACCTCGACAAGATGGAGAACGTCTACAGGACCGCCCTGGATAACGCCGTGAACGAGGTGAGAAACAGGTATCCCGACCTCAAGGTAGAGGCCCTGCTCATTGACGGGCGGCCCTCATCCGTCATAGTCGAGGAGGCGGAGAAGAGAGAAGCAAACCTCATCATAATAGGGAGCAGGGGACTGGGAGGAGTCACAGGCTGGCTGCTGGGGAGCACGAGCCGCAAGGTCGTAGACCAGTGCACGAAACCGGTGCTCGTCGTGAAATAGGTCATCCCAATATCTCCTTATTGTTTAAACAGCGAGAACTCTACTGAAGGCCTCATAGGAGAGATCATTGATTGCGCGCGCCGTCATCCGAAGCAGGCTAGGAGTCATAAGGTTGTACGGATAATGGTGTAATGGAGCATGAACGGCGTGAGGGGTCCAGACGTAGAGGACCAGATGCCAGCCGCGCTGGAAGCGGCTGTGCGGAGGCTGACGGGGATAGACGAGATAGGGGACTACATACCCCAGGTGGGCTCCAACCTAGTCTACGCCAAGGCGGACTCATCGACCATTGAAGACGCCATAGCGCTGACAGGGAGGATTATCACCACTATCAGGGGGCCCATCGCCTGCGGGGAGGTGGCATACGGAGCCTCAAGCCACCTGGCTTCCGTGGTGATCGAGGCACAGAAACTCGACGGGGAGATCCGTGCCGGCCTAAACATAAGAGCCAACGACGACATAGCACGGCGGCTGAAAGAGGTAGGACTGACAGTGGTGACTATCCCGAACAGGGTCGAAGGGGAGGGGTGCCCCGTGACCCACTACATCAGAAGGACGGGTGAGCTGGCCGATGCCTACATCCACCCCGGCGACTTCGGCGTCGAACCCACGACGACGATAATCGCGAGGCACCCCGACAGGCTCGTGGAGATAATGGCGGAGACAGTCAAACTTGAGTGACGCTATTCGGGCATTCGACCTAGTTGCAGGTAGCTACGACGACTGGTACGATCATCCCCAGGGAAGGCAGGTCTTCGACGCCGAGCTCAATGCCGTGGACCTTCACATCCCGAAGGAGGGGATCGGTCTGGAACTGGGTGCTGGGACGGGGATCTTCGCCGAGCACCTAACGGGGGCGGGGAGGACGGTCGTATGCCTAGACCCCTCAAGGGAGATGCTGAAGAAGGCCGTCGACCGCAGGATGGCGTCCGTGCTGGGAGTGGGAGACGCCCTGCCGCTGAGGGTCGGCGTCCTCGACTTCACCTACATGGTCACCGTCCTAGAGTTCCTCAATGAGCCGGTGGCGGTGCTCGGGGAGATACGGAAAACTGCCAAGGGGGGCGCGGGGCTGACCGTCCTCTTCATAAACTCGGAGAGCGCCTGGGGCGACCTCTACAGGGACATCGGCTCAAAGGGGGACCCGGTCTTCAGGCACGCAAGGCTCTACACGATGGCGGAGGTCGAGGCACTGATCACCGTATCGGGGTTCAGCGTCACAGAAAGGGCTGGAACCCTCACGACGAAGCCCATGGAGACGGAGGTCGGAGCAGCGATTACGGAGCCAAGCAGCGAGAACGGGATCATCGTGCTAAGGGCATACGAAAGCTAGGCTTGCCCATACCGAATAGTTTTATATTATTCTCAACATAAAAGAATCAGTATGTCCGAGGACCAGAACTACGGCTACATCCTCCGCCTCAGCACTGAGGACTGGCGGGACCAGGTCTACGAGCTCAAGAAGTACTACTCAGGCGTCATGCGGGGCTGGAAGCGGGAGACCCCCATCCTCCTCGCAATGAAGACCGACGTCGGCGACTCATTCATTGGCTACGGCGTCGTGGGCAAGGTGGAGCACCTCTGGGAGCTCCCTCCGGAGGAGGAGGCCTACTGCAGGGAGAACAACTGGAAGTGCGCCCTCTCATTCAAGGCCCTCAACCGCTTCGAGAAGCCCTACCCCATCAAGGAGTCCCTCCTCGCAGATGACCCCAGGAAGGGCAGCTTCCTCCACGCCGCCCGCCTCACAGAGGACCAGGTGGACGCCCTCCTCGACGCAGCCGAGGAATACCAGGAGAAGACGGAAAACCCATAACTACACCCAGCCCCACATCCTAGGGGATGGGCCAGATAGCGGCAGTCATTAGCCGGAGGAACACGGACGTCTCCGACGTAGTGAGGAGGATGCTTGATAACGCTTCCCCCTACCCGGGAGACGCCTACGGCCTCGCATCCGAGAAGGGCGCCAGGATCACAGCCAGAATCCCCGAGATCCCCGGCGCCCCCTCAATGCTGGGTCACAAGCACGTCAAGGTGCACCCCGAGGACCCCGCCCAACCCCTCAACCAGCACGGGTACACCGCAACCTACGAAGGCCGGATCTGGCACAGCTCAGACCTCTCAGACGCCAACGCCATTATGGGAACATTGGGTCCCGAACCCAGACGAGGAGCGGAGGCCCTCCTCGAAGAGAACTGTTTCCTAGCTCTCACCGTCCTCGACCAAGGGAGACTCCTGTGCGCGAGGGACACCATGGGACTCGTCCCCCTCTACATCGGAGAGGACGAAGAGATCTTCGCAGTGGCGTCAAACCGCAAGATGCTATGGACAGCAGGGCTCAACGCCCAGGCGGTCCCACCGGGGCACATAACTGAGATTTCCGGGAAAGGCACTAAGTCAGAACCGGTCCAGACCCTCTCCCAGCTCCCACCCATATCCCCATCAATGGACGACGCCGTGAAAACCTTGGACGAGCTGCTCACGAGGGCCGTGAAAGCCAGGTGCAGGGGAGCGTCCAAGGTTGCCATTGGCTTCTCCGGGGGCATCGACAGCAGCCTCCTAGCCCACTACGCAGACAAAACGGGAGCCCGAGTGGACCTCATCTGCGTCGGGATGGAGGGAACCAAAGGCTTCGAGGCCGCTGAGAGGACCGCAGACGCCCTAGACCTCCCCCTAAGGCTGGAAGCCTTCACCGCCGACGACGTCGAGGAGAACCTGGACGCGGTCCTCTGGAGCGTCGAGGAGCCCGACCCCATGAAGATCGGCGTGGGACTCCCCACCTACTGGGCGGCAAGGAGCGCCGCGGAGACAGGGCACAAGATCTTCATCTCCGGCAACTGCGCCGACGAGGTCTTCGGTGGTTACCAGAAGTACGCCCGGGAGTACGCATCGAAGGGCGGCTCGGTCAGGGAGACCATGTACAGGGACGTCGCCTCCTCCCATGAAACCAACTTCGAGAGGGACTACAAGATCTGCTCAGACCTGGGGCTGGAGTTAAGGCAGCCATTCGCCGACATCGACGTGGTGAAGTATGGGCTCTCCCTCCCAACCGAGCTCAAACTTCCAAAGGACCCCGCCTCACTAAGGAAACTGATACTCAGGGCACTAGCCAGGGAAAAGGGCTTCCCGGAGGAGCTTGCCGACAGGCCAAAGAAAGCCATGCAGTACTCCACAGGCGTGAATAAGGTCCTCAAAAAGCTGGCGAAGGCGGAGGGCAAGAAACTACGCGTCTTCTTAGCTGAGAGGTTCGCTCGGGTGAAGGAGAATATGCTCGGGGAGACGTATGATCGATGAAACCCGAGGAGAGAATGCAACGGATCGCCCAGCTCCTGGAGGAGGAATACGGGGCAGAAGAACCGGAGGAGACCGGAAGCGGCGACCCCTTCAAGACCCTGATGGGCTGCGTCCTCTCCCACAGAACCAGAGACACCAACACCGCCAGGGCTGCCGAAGCCCTCTTCAATGTAGTCGCCACCCCCGAGGGGATCCTTAGCCTCGAACCCGACGAGCTCAAAACCCTAATCATGTGCTCAGGGTTCTACAACCAGAAGGCGAGGAACATCGCAGCCATCTGCCAAGACCTCGTGGACAACCATGGCTCCACCGTCCCAGACGACAGGGAGACCCTCATGAGCCTCCACGGGGTCGGCCCCAAGACCGCCGA
>JAUWDP010000121.1 GCA_030608725.1 Candidatus Bathyarchaeota archaeon | reverse complement strand
GAGGTCGAAGGAGAACCGGGGGGCTGAGCCGTCGGTGGAGATGGAGACGTTGGCCCCTGCCTCCAGCAGCTCCGGGATAGGCGGGTAGCCGTACCACATGTTCTCGGCGGTGGAGGGGGCCGTCGCGACGTTGGAGTGGGTACTGCCAATGACCTCGACCTCGGAGGGCCTCAGCCCGTTCCCATGGGCGATGACCACGTCGGGACCCAAGATGCGCTCCACAGTCTCCCGACCGAAGTGCTCAAGGGCGAAGTCAACGGAGCCCCCGAAGATATGGGTGTGGATCTGTACCCCGTGGTGGTCTGCGAGTCCTCTCATCTCCTCGGCCTTCTCCACCATCACGGGGATGTCCTCGGGCTTGTACTGGGTCCCGTGGCGTCCCCTCTGGGTGTGCCTCCCGAAGATGTAGGGAGGGGCTAGGGCGATCCTGATGCGTCCGTCGGCTCCCCCGTGCCACTTCTCGATGACCTCCACCGAGTTGGCGAGGGCCTCCTCGTATGTGAATCCCCTCTCGACCCACTCGCCGTCCTCCAGGAAGCTGCCGCTCCAGGGGACCGCTATGTGTGGAATGAAGGTGTCCGGTGGTCCGACCCCCAGGACGGCCCTGATGCCGACCTTGGCGTACGCCTCGGCGTTCCTGATGCCGAAGACGGGGCTGTCCGTGCGGGCCGGCGTCGAGCCGATGATGGAGGCACCTGTGGTGACGCCGAATCGGAGGCGCTCCGTGGCCGCGAGCTGTGCCTCCGCGTACCACCAGCGGTCAGTGGTGGCGTGCCAGTAGAGGCGCCCTGCAGGCCAGCCATGGATGGGGTTGTGGAATCCGCCGATGAGGCCGTGGCCTGCGTGGCCGTATGTGTCGACGAGCCCGGGCATGATGGCCTTCCGCTTCGCGTCAAGCGTTTCGTCGCCTGAGTAATCATCCTTCAGCTTTGATGACCTGTCGACGGCTACTATCCTGTCTCCCCGGATTGCGATCCCCCCGTCCTCGAACATGGTCCCTGCGTCGTCCATTGTCAGGAGGGTCCCGCCTGTTATCAGGAGGTCAACTTTCTCCTTCACACTCTTCACCCCTGTTGGAGGAGTATTATATTCCCTGTCTATATATGGAGGTGCGTAGGCTATGGTCAAGCTAATCGAGAACGGGCTCGTGGTCACCATGGACCCCGAGAGGCGGGTCATCGTCGACGGCGCCGTCGCCGTGGAGGACGGGGTGATCGTTGACGTCGGCAAGACCTCTGAGCTCAGGGGCGAGTACGGCTCCGACGAGGTCCTCGACGCCAGCAGGAAGATAGTTATGCCCGGCCTCGTGAACGCTCACAGCCACCTCTTCGCCATGTTCTCACGGGGCCTCGGCGCCGATGGGTCCAGGGGACGTGCGAGGGAGGTCCGGGAGTACTCCTGGGATATCGAGAGGCTGTCCCTCTTGGACAAGGAGACATGTTATACCTCCGCGGCCCTCGCCGCGCTGGAGATGATCAGATCGGGGATCACGACCACCCAGGACAGCCACTACATCAACTTCCATGATGACGCCATCGACGGCGTGGCCGAGGCGGTCGTCGAATCGGGGATGAGGGTGGTGCTTGGGAGGGGCTGCTGGGATGCGCCCGGGCTGGCTCCGCCGGAGGTGACCGAGGATGTCTCAGCGGCGGTCAGGGAGACCGAGAGATTTATTCGGCGGTGGGGTGGCGCTGGGGGTGGCCGTGTAAAAGTCAGGGTTGAGGCCTCCATGCTCGCGCAGTGCACCGACGAGATGTTTCTGGCAACGAAGGATATGGCGAGGAGGCTCGGCGTCGGCTGGGCGACCCACCTCCAGTACAGGCTGGCCACCTCGAGGATGGATCCCCGGAGGGACGATCCGGCCCTTGGGAGGTACAACGGGAGGGCCGTGGAGTACATGGAGGACTTGGACGTCCTGGGTCCGGACTCCCTCCTCATCCACTGCACTCACGTCGAGGGGAGGGAGATCAGGATCCTCGCGAGGACCGGGACCCCCGTGGCCCACTGCCCCATCGCCAACGCCTGGGGAGGGAACCCAGTGGTCACCCCGGTCCCCGCCATGCTTGAGAGGGGCGTAACCGTGGGGCTGGGCACCGACAGCGTGGCGACGAACGACAGCCTCGACCTGTTCCAGGCGATGAAGTTCTGCGCCCTCATTCACAAGGTTAACATGGGCTCCTCAGCCGCTATGACCGCAGAGAAGGTGTTGGAGATGTCTACAATCGACTCGACGAAGGCATTGGGCCTTGCATCGGAGGTGGGCTCTCTGGAGCCGGGGAAGAAGGCTGACATCATCCTGTTGGACATGGACTCCCCTGGGATGGTCCCCAGCTTCAACCCTGTGAAGAACTTGGTGTACGGCCTCGGGGGAGGGGGAGCCGTGGACACTGTGATTATTGACGGGGAGACCGTTATTGAGGACGGGGAGATTAGAACTCTCGACAAAATAGAGATTTACAGGAGGGCTGAGGAGGTGGGCAGGGACCTGCTGAGGAAACTAGGCCGCCTCGGACCCGACTCGTCTCACGTTGACACCTCACCCTGGACACTGGAGTAGGTTAGCCATCCCAGTCCGTGAGGGAGGCTGGGTATTTCAGCCCCGTCCTCTCGGCGTATCTACGGTTGACCTCGTCCGCCTTCCTGGCCAACCCCTCCTCGTCGAGTCCCGGTATCCTGCCACCCTCCACCACATTTCTCCCGTCCACGATGACTGTCTCGATGTCGTTCTGACTGGCGAAGTAGACCATGGTCTTGATGGGGTCGTACGTGAGGGCCGTGTGGAGCCCTGTGAGGTCGATTACGACGATGTCAGCCTTGGCCCCTGGCGCGAGGCGCCCCAGGTCCGGCCTCCCTAGGGCCTTCGCCCCTCCCAGGGTGGCCGCGTTGAAGACGTCCCCGGCGGTCACGGCGGCCCTGTTCCTCTCCGCGACCTTTCCCATGATGGCTGCGTACCTCATCTCCATGAGCATGTCCATGGGGAAGGCGTCGGTGCCGATGGCGATGTTGACCCCCGCGTCCCTGAACTTAGCGTAGGAGTGGAGTCCCAGGCCCACCCGGGCCCAGACCGCTGGCGTGTGACCTAGTGTCGTCCCGGTCCTGGCCAACATCTCGATGTCCCGCGTGTCCCCGATATTGGCGTTAGGAGCCTGGGAGGCTGGGTTGAGGCTGGTGTAGAGGAGGTGGGTGAGGATGGTCTTGGGCGCCAGGAAGCCGATGTCGTGGAGGAAGTGGACGGGGGTCTTCCCGTGCCTCCTCAGGGTTTCGTAGAACTCGGGGAGGTACTGCGCGGTGTGCATGTGGATGGGGACTCCCAGCTCTTCCGCCCTCGCCCTCGTCTCCCGGAGGAGCCCCTCGCTGCATGCGTCGAACATGTAGGGGAAGAGCATGGTCCTAACCCGGTCGTCGTGGACCCCCTCGTACTCCCCGCAGAACTTCACCGCCTCGTCCAGGGCTCGGAGCCCGCCCTCCTCGTCGTGGTGATAGTGAGTCCCGGACCCGTCTGCGTACTTCTTCATGTCGATGTAGGGGTGAGAGATGTACATCCGGGCCCCGAACCTGTCCGCCATCTCGGTGAAGGTCTCGGCCTGCTCCCTGGGTGGCTGGAGCCCCGTGGAGCCGAAGGCGGTGATCTCCCCGATGGTGGTGGCGCCTCCCTTGAGGAGCCCGGCGAGGCAGAACTCGGCGCTGGTAGCTAGATCCTCTCCTTCCAGGTAAGCCCGGGGATTCCTCAGCCCCTCCAGCATTGATTCCTTGGAGCCTCGGCCTCCGCCCTTCCCGGCGCCATCGATGCGGAAGTGGACTATGTCGATGCTGGTGACTGCGTGGATGTTGACGAGCCCCGGGATTACGAGGCGCCCCTTCGCTTCGATGACCTCGTTGGCCTCCCCGTCGTAGCTCTTGCTGACGTGGATTATCCTGTCGTCCTCGTAGACGACGACCCCGTCGCTGATGAGGCGGTGCTCCTCCCCGTCATATCCGACGACCCAGCTCCCCTTGATGACCGTGCGCATGGTCCTATTTCGGTTCAACGAGGTATTTGAAATCCCCCCTTTGAGAACCGCAAACGCCAAATCGTGAGCCCGTCAATTCGGATATGATATGATTCGAATAGCTGTGGCGAGCTTCAGCCACGAGACATGCACCTTCTGCCCCAACATCACGACCCTAGAGGCCTGGGAAGCCGGGGGCATGGATTACGGGGAGGACGCTCTAGACTACACGGGGAGGGGGGGGAGCTACGTCACGGGGTACAAGGAGGTCGCCGAGGTCCACGACGACGTAGAGCTGGTGGGCATCCTGAGGCCGGGGCGCCCCCGGACCGTGGGGATGGGGAGCTGGCTCACAACTGAGGCCTTCGACGTCATCACGGGGAGGATCGTGGACGGCATCGAGGCGGAGATGCCCGTGGACGGGGTGCTCCTGGCCCTCCACGGGGCCATGGCGGTGACCAACATCCCCAGGCCCGAGGCGGAGATCTGCCGGCGGGTCAGGAAGGTGGTGGGCTACGACGTGCCCATCATGGTCACCCTGGACCTCCACGCCTGCGAGGACGAGGAGCTCTCCAACGTCACCGAGGGCGTCTTCATACTCAAGACATACCCACACCTCGACGGCCACGAGATAGGCGTCATCGCCGCCAGATGCATCATCGAGACAATCAAGGGAGACTTCATGCCCGCGATGGCCTGCCGGAAGCCCGGCGTCAT
>JAUWDP010000268.1 GCA_030608725.1 Candidatus Bathyarchaeota archaeon | reverse complement strand
TCTCCTGGGGGGTCTGTTGTAATGTCTGTTTCACCGAGGAGTATCCTCCCCCTGTTGGCTCTCCGCAGTCCTACTAGGACCTCGACGAGCTCGGTCTGGCCGTTCCCCTCTACTCCCGCGAGGCCCACGATCTCTGAGGCGCAGACCTGGAGGTCCACGCCCCTCAGGGCTGGGAGGCCTCTGTCGTCGGTGGCCTCTAAGCCCTTGACGCTGAGGACTGTGGTCTCTGCCTCGCATGGCTCCCTTTCAAAAGTGTAGACGACTTCCCTTCCGACCATCATCTCCGCCAGTTGGCCCAGGTCGGTCTCATCGACGTCCACGGTCCCCACGACTCTCCCCCTCTTCAGGACTGTGATGCGGTCGCAGATGGCGAGGACCTCCTTGAGCTTGTGGGAGATGAAGATGACGGTCTTCCCCTCGTCTTTCAGGGCTCTGACCGCCTTGAAAAGCTCCTCCACCTCCTGGGGCGTGAGGACAGCGGTCGGTTCGTCGAGTATGAGGATGTCCGCCCCCCTGTAGAGGGCCTTGAGGATCTCCACCCGCTGCTGGACGCCCACGGATAGGGTGTAGACCAGGGCCTCCAGATCCACCTTGAGGCTGTACAGGTCGCAGAACTCCCGGACGTCGTTCAACATCTGTTCCTCGTCGAGGAGGGCGCCTCTCTTCACCGGCTCCCTCCCGAGGATGATGTTCTCCGCCACGGTGAGGCTGGGGACGAGCATGAAGTGCTGGTGGACCATGCCGATGCCGAGCCTCATCGCTTTGGCAGGGCTGTCCATCGCCACCTCTTCCCCCTTCACCAGAATTTTGCCTTCATCGGGTCTGTAAAGTCCATACAGTATACTCATCAGAACGGTCTTCCCCGCCCCGTTCTCCCCGAGGAGGCCGTGGATCTCCGACTCCTCCGCAGAGAAGTCTATGTGGTCGTTCGCCACCACGCCCGGGAAGGCCTTGGTGATTCCCCTGAGTTCTACTGCGATAACCATTGATTTGCAAAAAAGGAGTGGGAGGTTGGGATTTAACGTTTTTCTAGACTTATCCGCTGGGCACTGTGATTTCGCCGGAGATTATCTTGTCCCGGGCCTCAAGGACTTTCTCGAGGACGTCATCCGGTAGGGCGTCGTGGTCGAACTCGAAGACGTGCTCCCACAGGCTTTCCTCCTCGGGGAGCCTGCACATCCCTGTCCAGGACTCGGCCAGGCCTCCGCTGTAGATGCCCCCCTCGAAGGTGCCCAGTAGGGCTGAGAGGATCGTCTGGAAGACGGCGTTGTCCACCCTTTTGGTCATGCTGGCGATTATCTCAGGGGATAGGTAGCACTGGCAAGCGTCGACGCCGAAGCCCATGATCCCTTGCTCGTGGGCCGCCTCGAGGCCTCCGAGCCCGCTCTTGCCCGCCGCCACGAAGATGCTGTCAGCTCCAAGCTCGGCCAGACTCGTGCCCAGCTCTTTGCCTCTGGTCGGATCGGCCCAATCACCTACGAACACGGGGTCGAGGACCTCCACGTCTGGGTTGGCCCAAATGGCGCCAGCCTCGTATCCCACGAAGAAGTCCCTGATCAGGGGGATGTCCATCCCGCCGACGAAGCTGACTTTTCCGGTCTCGGTCATCATCCCTGCGACGACGCCCACGAGGAATGAGCCCTCGTTGGCCCTGAAGACCAGGGAGGCGATGTTGTCCTTGAAGACGACCATGTCCACGATGGCGAACTTCTGATCGGGGTACTCGTCGGCGACCACAGCCAGGGCGTCAGCCTGGTCGAATCCAATGCAGATGATGATCTCGTACTCGCCGGACATGGCGAAGTCCCTATGGAAGCCCTCGTACTCGGCGATGGCCGTCGGCTCGACGTAGTCGAACTCGATCCCCAGCTTATCCTCAGCCATCTGCACCCCTGCGTATGAGATGTCGTTGAAGGATTTGTCACCGAGGCCTCCGGTGGCCATTACTAGGCCCACCTTCTTGTCGGTTGTAAGTCCTTTGACCTCGGCCAGCATGATGTTCGCTAGGGTTGCCTCAGCCAGGGCGCCTCCCAGGCTTGATTTTGCCTCGGTCAGCTCTGAGCTGACTGCGTCGAGTCGGTCGACGGTATCGTCGTGGTCTGCCGCTAGCGCGTCGTAGGTCTCCTTGGGCACGTAGTCCTCTTCGGATAGGGGTGGGTTCATGGTGGGGTAGACGAAGTACCCCACTGCTGCTCCGATGATGAGTGCAATCACAATCCCTGCGTACAAAGTAGTGTTGTTACTTGACATGAGTTTTACCTCAGGTGGACTAGTGTTCATTTATTTCTATAAAGAATTTGCGAGGGGGAGAAAACACGCTCCTTTGACGCCCGTTTGACCATCCAACCCGTTAAATCGCAAGGCTTCAAACCCATATTTGTAGAATTCACTGAAAGACTATTAACTTCCTTTGAAATATGGCGGGCGCTGCGAAGCCCACATGAGGCATCGAGTGTTTGAATGAGAAGAGAGCTTAGTATGGTCGAGGGTGTCTTGATTACTGCACTTCGATCTGTACGATGTCATACTCTCCGGGCTTCCTGTAAGAGAAGGCCTTCGGCTCCATATGGAGCAGGATGTATGAAGGATCCTCTTGGCAGTCGTAGGAAAGGGGGAACGCCTCGGGGTGCTGAAGGCCCCGGCGGGGAGGGTCGTCGAGGAGGTGATGGCTCCCTACAGGTTTGTGATATTTGACACTAGGTTCCAGCCCACCGCCTACCTCGGGGACTGGACGTTCCACTGTGGAAAGATAG
>JAUWDP010000198.1 GCA_030608725.1 Candidatus Bathyarchaeota archaeon | reverse complement strand
ATTTATGGTAGTAATACTAATAATTCAAGTGATGAGAGAAATTGAATTTAGAAAAAGCAAGGATATAATCGAACTTGATTTATAGAGGTGAAAAAATGACCGTGTTAATACCAATTGAATTGTTTATTTTTATTTTTGCTGTGATGATTATCCTTGTATTTATATCAGTTAAAACAGCGGGGGTTTCAAGTATTTTCACGTCTGTGCTAGCTATTATGTTGACGTTCATAAACTCAAAAATACCAATAAATGGTACTCTTGTTCAAAACATTGGCGGGATTGATAGTTTACCCTGGGCAGGACAAACGTCCTGAGGGATGGCTCAGACGCCTCCGTGATAGCCAACGGCGTCATGGTGCCCATGGCCCTCGAGGCAGCTGGGCGCCTGGCAGACGATGGTATCTCCGTCAAGGTCCTAGACATGCACACAGTGAAGCCCCTTGACACTGATGCGATCGTGAAGGCTGCAGCTGAGACGGGGGCGATTGTCACCGCAGAGGAGCACAGCGTCATCGGTGGCCTGGGGAGCGCGGTGGCAGAGACCCTCGCAGAGGAGAGGCCGACGCCCATGGAGAGGGTGGGCATAATGGATCGTTTCGGCGAGTCCAGCAGGAGCTACACGGCGCTGATGGCGAAGATGGGGTTGACCTCGGGGGCCGTCGAGGAAGCCGTCCGGGAAGCCATGAAGAGGAGGAAATGAGAGAAGTATGTCACTGAAAATATCGTCGAAGATCAAACTTGCAGCTAAGAGCAAGGGCAGGGAGAGCACAATCATCAGGATCGGGGACGTGGTGATCGGGGGCGAGAAGGTTGTCGTCATCGCTGGCCCTTGCTCAGTGGAGTCCAGGGAGCAGCTGATGGAGGCCGCGAGAGCCGTGAAGGCAGCAGGCGCATCCATGCTGAGGGGCGGGGCGTTCAAACCCCGGACACTCCCCTACAGCTTCCAGGGGCTCGGAGTGGAGGGGCTGAAGATCCTCGCAGATGCCCGTGAGGAGACGGGGCTCCCCGTGGTCACCGAGGTGATGGCAGCGGAGCAGGTGGCGGTCGTCGAGGAGTACGCCGACGTCCTCCAGATAGGGGCGAGGAACGTCCAGAACTACCCCCTCCTGAAGCGGGTGGGGAAGGCGGGGAAGCCCGTGCTCCTCAAGAGGGGTCTGGCGTCGACGATCGAGGAGTGGCTCAGCGCAGCGGAGTACGTCCTCCACGGTGGGAACCCCGACGTCGTCCTCTGCGAGAGGGGAATACGGAGCTACGGGAAGCTCACGAGGTTCACACTGGACCTAGCGGCGGTCCCCCTCCTCAAGGAGGTGAGCCACCTCCCGGTCGTGGTGGACCCTAGCCACGGCACCGGGATCAGGAGCCTCGTGAAGCCGATGTCGAAGGCAGCGGTCGCCGCCGGGGCCGACGGATTAATCGTGGAGGTCCACGCGAACCCCGAGGAGGCCGTGAGCGACGGAGTCCAATCTCTGAGGCCTGAAGATTTCAAGGCTCTCATGGGGGAGCTGAGGCCAGTGGCACGCTCAGTCGGCAGGAGGCTGTAGCGCGGATATGGATGCCCCGGATTCACCTCCCAGCGTCCGCTCCATGGACATCGACCTCGGTGATAGGAGCTACTCCATCTACGTCGGCGTCGGGATCGTCAACAGCACCGGCCACCTCGTCAGGGAGAAGCTCCCCCATGTCCGAACCTCCGCTGTCGTGACCAGCGACGGCATCCCGAAAGCCCACGTAGAGGCGATGAGGGGCTCCCTGGAGTCCGCAGGGCTAAACATCGGCATAGTAAAGGTGCCCGACGGGGAGGAGGCGAAGTCCTGGGAGGTAGCGGGAGACCTGGTAGGTGAGCTGCTCGACATAGGACTCGACCGAAGATCCGCCGTGATAGCGTTCGGCGGGGGAGCCATAGGAGACCTCGCGGGCTTCGTGGCCGCCATCTACATGAGGGGCGTGAGCCTGGTCCAGGTGCCCACGACCCTGCTTGCCCAGGTGGACAGCAGCTACGGCGGGAAGACGGCGGTCAACCACCCCAAGGGGAAGAACCTGATCGGGGCGTTCTACCAGCCCTCCCTCGTCGTCTCGGACCAGGGGATACTGGGGACCCTCCCCCGGAGGGAGCTCCTCTCGGGGCTGGGGGAGGTGGTGAAGCACGGCGTCATCGCCGACCCCGGGCTCTTCAGGCTCACCGAGACGGAGGCTGAGAGGCTGATGAACGCTGACCCGGACGCCCTGTCCGAGGCGGTCATCCGCTCAGTCGCCATCAAGGGACGGCTCGTCGAGGAGAACGAGCGGGACGACAAGGAGGCGAGGGCCATACTGAACTACGGCCACACTGTCGGCCACGCACTGGAGACCATCTCCGACCATGAGCTGAGGCACGGCGAGGCCGTCGCCCTGGGCATGGAGGTCGCCACAAGGATCTCATTGAGCCTCGGGCTCATGGGGAACCAGGACGTGGAGAGGCAGACCAGAACGCTGGAGTCCATCGGCTTCGACCTCAGTCCGCCAGATGTTGACTTGAGGACACTGATGGAGGTCGCTCACAGGGACAAGAAAGCCGTAGGAGACACCATCAACTTCGTATTACCAACGGGCATAGGGAAGTCTCCCATCGTGAAGGGGGTCCAGGACTCCCTCATCATAGAGACATTAAAGGGGATGGGATATGGGTAGCCCGAAGATATGCGTGGTCATCACGGCCAGGGACACAGAGGACGTGGTCGAGACCATAGGAAGAGTCGAGACCCACCGCCCCGATCTAATCGAGATCAGGCTGGATTACCTTGAAGGCCCCTGTGGCTTGGATGTGATCAGAAGCGCATCCAAGCTACCTTTAATCGCCACAAATCGTGGGACGGATCAGGGAGGCCTCTCTCCGGAAGCCGACTCCGAGAGGATGGGGCCCGTCATCAGGGCATGTGAAGCCGGCTTCGAGTACGCTGACATCGAGCTGACAATACCACAGGCAGGTCAGATCGCTGAGAGGGTCAAGGACCTGGGCTCCAAGGCCATCATCTCGCACCACGATTTCAAGGGCACACCACCCAAGGAACGCCTAAATCAGATCATGACCGGAATGCTCGAGGCTGGAGCAGACATCTGCAAGATAGTCGGCACAGCGACATGCCCAGAGGACAACCTGACGTACCTCAACCTCATACAGGAGAACCCCTCAGTCAGCCTCGTCTCCTTCGGAATGGGGAAGACAGGGCTACTGTCACGGGTCTTCTCACCCCTCTTCGGGGCCGCATACACGTACGCCTCGTCCGAGGCAGGCAGGGAGAGCGCCCCGGGGCAGCTCACGGTCCCCGAGCTCAGGCAGATCTACGGCATCATGGGGGTTTGAGATGAGGGTCTGCTACCTCCTCGGCTACCCGGTTGGCCACTCCATGAGCGCCGTCATGCACAACGCCGCCTTCGAGGAGCTGGGCCTGAAGTACAGGTACGACCTAAGGGGAGTGAGTCCAGCGAAGCTGGGGGCGTTCATGATGGGCGAAATGAGGGAACAGGCCGTCGGAGGCGCGAACGTGACCATCCCCCACAAGGTTGCCGTCATGG
>JAUWDP010000088.1 GCA_030608725.1 Candidatus Bathyarchaeota archaeon | reverse complement strand
GTACTACGAGAAGGCCGACGAGCCCTCGGTCATCTCCCTCGTGGAGGCCGTGGAGAGGGTGACGGGTGAGAAGCCACCGCTGACGTTGATGCCCTGGGGGACCGACGCCGTCTCCATCAAGCGCAACATCAAGACCGAGAGGCATCCCGACGGCATCCCGAACCTGCTGTTCGGGCCCATGCTCAGGGATCAGCTGCACCAGTCCAACGAGTACGTGACGACCAGCAACCTGGTCACCGCTGCCAAGGTCTACAGCGTCTTCCCCTTCTACTACGAGTGAGCGGTTATTACACCTCACTCTTTTCTCCCAACGCATGTTTTCTGGGCGAAGCAACGTTAAACAGCAGCCGTCCCGCCTCGATCCTCGACAAAATGGACTCGGAGATAGAGGGGGAGGTGGTGACCCTAGGAGGAGGCTGCTTCTGGTGCACGGAGGCGGTGTTCAACAGCATTGAGGGCGTCCTCAAGGTAATATCCGGGTACTCCGGGGGTAAGTCAGAGGACGCGACCTACAGGCGTGTCTCCTCCGGGAGAACGGGCCACGCGGAGGTCGTGCAGGTAACATTCAACCCAGAGGTCATCACGTTCAGGGAGATCCTGGAGATATTCTTCGCCACCCACGATCCAACATCCCTGAACCGCCAGGGAGCGGACGTGGGGCCCCAGTACAGGTCAGTCGTGTTCTACCATGACGACGTTCAGAGAAGGATAACCGAGGAGGTCATCGATGAGCTCAACGGTGAGAAGATCTGGGAAAACCCCATAGTGACCCAGGTCGAGGCCTACGAGGCGTTCCACAGGGCCGAGGAGGGCCACATGGACTACTACGAGCGGAACAGGGGGCAGCCCTACTGCAGGCTGGTCATCGACCCCAAGATCCTGAAGCTCAGGGAGAGGTTCAGGGACAGGCTGAAGGCTGTCAGCTAGCTCGTGTCGAACCAGGTCGAGGCGGAGTCGTCCATCACGTTCCCCCAGGCGTCGAGGACCCTGACAATGATCCGGGTGTGGACGCCCCTGGGCTCGTTGGCCTCTATCTCTATTGAGATCTCCTCCCCTGCTGCTAGGTCGAAGAAGTTACTCTCAACGGCGTTCCAGATCTCACCCTCATCCCCCTCGTACGCCACGAATAGCTTCAGGTACTCAGCGTTCCCGGTGCCAACGTTCTGGATATCGGCTACGAGCAAGAGTCTGTGGTTAACCGTTGAGCCCGTCCAGTCGTGGGTGATTATGGGTACCGGGATGATGGGGTAGACGGTTGCGGAGTGGCCCTGATGCGCCTCGGGGAGCTCGCCTATCTCCCACCTCTCGCCAGTGGTCTCCACGTAGTAGTACTTCACATCCTCGTAGAGCCAGTAGGTCCCGTAGTGGTCCACGTCGACACCGACGCCGACGTGCTCCGGGAGGTTGACGAGGACCGCTCCATATCCCATGCCGTCCAAGATGGCCGAGGTCAGAATGGAGGTGTCCTCGCAGTCACCGCCCCCGTCCACCAGTGTCTCAAGGGGGTAACGAGCGTACTCGTCGAATCCCGTGGTGACGTCGTCCGAGGTGTACGGCAGGCTCTGGACGAACGCGACGACCAGCTCAACCTGCTGTACTTCGTTGTAGCCCTCCGCCGTGGCGATATCGTTGAACTCGCCTATGATGGTGGATATGTACTCGTCGTCCAAGGGGTGGGTGACGTAGACGGAGTAGTCCGCTGTGGGCACCCGGGTCCTGTCGCTGTAGTAGTCGTAGAGGTGCTCGGGGATGTAGAGGGTGATAGCCCAGGTCTCACCCCCGTAGGCCCAGGCGAAGTCCTTCCTGATGGTGCTCTCAGGGGGGGTTTGGGGTGTGAAGGGGGCAGTCCCCGTGACTATCATGTACTGCATGAGGAGGGTGTCGTAGCTTTCCTGAGTCTCGTTGAGGGTCTCCCCTAAAGCCTCATGCTCATCCGTGAGGACGCTGTACGCTTCCTGCAGGGCCGCATTGTCCCCCTCCAGGTCCGTGTGGGCCTCGTCGAGGTCATCATACTGCCCCTGGAGCTCTTCGAAGGAGTCCCGCAGGCCCTCTAACTCATCACCTAAGCCCTCTATCTCGGAGACGGCCTCATCGTACATCCCCGTCAGATCTTGGTACATCTGGGTGAGACCATCGAACCTGGCCCGATAGTTAGTTGGGAAATAGTTGTCTACCGTCTCGGGTATGTACACCAGGCTGGTCGCGTATCCGATGCAGCCACCCAGAATTATGCCTATAAACATCAGCGCGTAGGTCTTGCCGCTCATGAACGCTCAACTATGGGTGAAACCTGCTGTTAATAACTGAAATGGAACAGAATTCTTTTCCACTAACAAGTTACTGTGAAACTTAAACCACGCTCCGCGCGCGCATTGCTTTTTTAATGAAGAATATTAGGTTCTGTGAATACTCGTCGTCTAAGTCGGAGACCGTGCTGTAAAAGAGGCCATAATTTGTATTCTCACTGCCTTTAACCGGAAGAATGGCTCTGATCGATATTTCGAGGTTCTCCCATTGTCTGAGTTTTTTTACTATGTGCTTTGTTTAATCTCGCGCGCGTAGAGGAAGATAGTTCCGCGCAATGCGTGCGAACTAGATTATTTATGCAGGGTTTTTATGAGCCAGGTTATCCACATTTCGTCCATCACGTCGTCGTGGTAGCTGTATCCGTGTTCTCGTAGCAGGTTCCTGAGGGTCATTCCGAGGTTTAGGTGGTTTCGTATTAACCATAGTGGGTTTTTTTCCATCTTGATGTTGATGGCGTGTTTACATTGTTTCGGTAACGTGTGTGAGAGGAAGGATATGATTTCTTCTTCGTCTTTGAGGGCTTGTGCTGTGTGTTTCGTGTATGTTTCAGATTGGTTCCGTTTAGCCCATGCGTCGATCAAGTCGTTGGTCTTCCTGTAGGTATCTTGTATTTACCAGTTGTTGTGGTGGTCTTTCCTCGCGCGTGTGGGGTGAGCCTTTTCTCTGGTTTTGTCGGTGTGTGTCCTTGTTTACTATTTGTTGGACAGGGGCTTGTCCATGTATTCTCTGGTGAGCCATTCGTCGACGATTCGCCAGTGGGAGGCCGCGTCAGCGTTCAGGATATCCGTCGTCCTATTGGGGTTTTAGCGGTATGCAGCTTCTGCGAGTTTCGTGCGCGCACGAAGGGCTTCAGATAGAATACACAGCCCGACCACTTGAGTGGATATTTGAACCAAGTTTTATCCAGTCGAGTCAGTTTTTTTCACCATTTAACCAGAAAATCAATCATCTGTCCAAGGAACCAAGATGCTAAGTGCTTAGCATAGCCTCATGGGTTACGTTTCCATGGCTTCCTAGGGAGGGAGTTGTAGGTGTTTACGGTAGCTCTGCTATGCATATGCTCCCTGGTCCCGTGGTTCCGTGGCTAATGTGATTGGATCGTTGGATCCTTTGGATGAAAACTTGGTTGGGGAAGGTGTGAGCCTGGTTTCTTGGTTTGTATGTGGAGAATTGGATTATTGATTCGAGTGATGGATATCTGCATGGTTAGGGTGTGAAGAGAATTTTTAGTAGGTCGGCTCGAGTGATGATACCTGCTATTTGGAGCTTTTCTTCGAGTAATATAGCTGGAGTGTTTATTAATACCTGAGCCAGTTCGATGGTTGGGGTATTAGGGGGATAATAAATGAAACTTTCAATTATGCCGGCATCTTCAATACTGGCTTCCTGCCACTTTTCCAATGTCTTGTCTGGTTTCATCATTTTCCTTACGATTGAGAGTTCCGAGATGACGCCCATGAATTCGTTTCCTGTTCTGTCTCTGATGGGTAATTGGCTGAAACCTTTTGAGAACATTCTTTTCGCCACATCTTTCAGCTTCTCATCGGAATAAGCCCATTCCAACTCGTTGCGCGCGCGCCTCGGGGCTCCTCGCAAGTTTAATACACAGACAGGATCAACGAATCTAACGATTGATATGTCAAAGAAGAGACTCAAGGTGCTCATCTCCGTGGACATGGAGGGGATCACCGGCATCGTCTCCGGGAACATGACCGGCTCCACCCAGTCAGACTACGGCCTCGGAAGGGACCTCATGGTCAAGGACGTCAACGCCGCCATCAAGGGGATCCTGGAGGCAGCCGACGCCGAGATCTGCGTCTCCGAGGGCCACGGCGGCATGAAGAACATGAAGCCCGAGGACCTCCACGAGGCCGCGACCCTCGTCAGGGGCACCCCGAAGCCCCTCTCCCAGATCTGCGGCATCGACGAGACCTACGACGCCACGATGTTCGTCGGGTACCACTCCATGAAGGGAACCCTCCGCGGCATCCTCTCCCACACATACTCGGGGAGGGCCATCGCCAGCCTCACCGTCAACGGGTTGGAGATCGGGGAGACCGCCCTCAACGGAGCCGTCGCGGGCTACTACGGCGTGCCGCTGATCATGGTGGCCGGGGATCTGGCCACAACTCTGGAGGCGAAGGCCCTCAACCCGGATATCGTGACCGTTGCCGTCAAGGAGGCCGTCTCCAGGACCGCCGCCAAGACCCCCCACCCAAAGGTGGCACGGGAGATGATCAGGAAGGGAGCTGCTGAGGCAATGGGGAAGATCGGTTCCATCGAGCCCTTCGTCTTCAAGCCGCCCATTGAGATGTACGTCAAGTTCACCAACGCGGTGATGGCTGACGGCGTCGAGTTCATGCCCACGGCGGAGCGGGTCGACGGCAGGACCATCAGGTTCGTCCTCGATGACTACCTGAAGGCCTTCGGAGCGTTCGTGGCATCCGTCGCGATAGCAGGCGCGGTCTCAAGGTAGAGACCGCCCACCTTTTTTCTATCTACAAGCTATTCTGTCATGAGTTTCGAGTATGGGTGTGATGGCCGACCGGGTCCCTTTGACCGGGAAGATAGTCACTGTGGACAGCGAACTCAAAGTTCGGCCTACCCCCTGCCACTTCAACTCGTCGGGCTAGTCTCCCCCGAACCTCTGGAAGACGGCTATGCCCACGACCATCGTCACGACGCCGACCACCGCCACCACGAGCAGATCCGTCAGTATCACCGGGCTGGAAAGGGGCGCTCCTCTCAGGAAGAGGGAGGTGAGGGCGTCCGTGACGTAGTAGCTGGGCACAAAGCGTCCGATCCCTCCGATGGCGGGGACGAAGGTCCCCAGGAGCATCTGGGGGAGTATGAACAGGAAAGAGAGGCCCGTGGCAGCCCCGGAGCTCTTCACCAGTGACGCCGTGATGAGGCCGAAACCCACGTTGCAGAGGACGAGGAAGAGCACGATCACGAACGCGTACGCTATCCCCGCGACCGTCGCCTGAGCCCTGAAGCCCATCAGGCCTGAGACCAGGTAGACGATGGCCACCTGAGTCGCCCCCGTGATCATGTTGGAGATCACCTGGCTCACGATCACCTCCGAGGAGGAGGTCGGGGTCATGCTTATCCGCCGGAGCAACCCCTGCTCCCGCTCCATGGAGAATGCCTGGGCGACGAGCATCGTGATGAATATCGTGGAGAAGGCGAAGAGCCCCGGGACCATGTAGTCAAACTGGGAGAGGATGACCTCCTTTAGAACGTGAACGACTACTCACTATGGTTCATGCCAACACTTTTGAACGATACCGAACAATTAGGTCCAAACATCCCGCTCGTATAC
>JAUWDP010000023.1 GCA_030608725.1 Candidatus Bathyarchaeota archaeon | reverse complement strand
ATATGAAGAGCTGTCCCCAACCTTTTTCTTGACTCCATAGAACCCCCTTAATAAACTAAGTATTGGAAAGAAATCCCCCTTATAACTCTTTGTAGGTTTTATTCAGTGACAGGTCATTTCCGGGATCTATTTGACCTGATTCTCTGAGCCGTCTCTTTAAGTAGCTCAGATTTTGTCCCTGTCTTATCTACGAGGATCAGACCTGACCTCAGCCAGGGTCTCTTTGGATGAGCAGCTCCGGGTTCCAGCAGAGGGCTAAGGTCAAGATCTTCGGCAGCCTTGAAGACCTCATCGGCCTTGACACCTCTCAGCGCGAGTTTTTTCGGGACACGTCGTCCCTCGGTCCATGAGAACTCTGAGTCGAAATATGCAGGCCAGAAGACTAGCTTACCCTTCTTCCTCATGCGGATTCCCACCTTCCAGTAGGAGAAACAGTCATGATATAAGATATTCTGTTACTCACTCAGTCGCTCTCGTAGACGACAGCGTTCAGGACGCCGTGTTGCCCGGGTCGGGATATAATCTTGGCAAGGCCCTTCTCGGTCCTGATGATGACACCCTTGGTGATGACGCCTCGCCTGTTGTAGTCGACGTTCGCGGGGTTGCTTACCACGTCCAGCACCTCAAGCCGCTCGGTCATGCCCGTTGAGGGATCGGAGACGTTCACGTAGTTTGTAGAAACGAGCTTGGTCTTCTCGAAGCCACTTCGCCCTGACTCTATCTTCCTCACCGTCTCGCCGAGCATCGTCTCAACTGGGTGGGACCCCATCTCGTGGAGCCTCTTCGACCTGTAGGCCCACTTTCTTCCCCCAGTTTTCTTCTTCTTCATCATATTGCTGTGCCAAGCCATGATATCACCCTATTCTCAGTGATTTTCTCCTACTTTCTGTAGCCATTAGTCAGGTAGAGAAATAAAAAAGTATGGTATCAGCAACATCAGAAGTTCTCAAAAATAAGGAAAGTGAATTATTACTTCCCTACATGAAGCCATCTAACGAGTCAGATAGAGGGCTATCAGAGAAGGCGTCTGCGAGGACATCCGATGTCGTCTCCTCCAGGTTCCCGTTGTCCAGCTTGTCTATCTTCAACTCGTCGAACATCTGTCTTAGTTGGATCTTGGACTTCATGGGGTCGTGTCCGAAGCCGAAGTACTCCGAGAAGTATGCGGTGGTCTCTATCACATAGCCCCTGCCGTTGAGCCTCTCCCTAGTGATTAGGCCCATCTCCTCCATCCGCCTCAGGTGGCTGTAGATATGGTTCCCCCTGTCCTCGACTACCTTAACCTGCTCCACGGGCTGATGATAGGCGATATAGGACAGGGTCTTCAGAGGCCCTGAGGTCAGCAGAGGCCTGTTGGTGAACCTCTTCACAGTGGCGTCGAACTCGGGCTTGAGCCGCATCACCGCACGGTTCCCTGGTAGCGCCTTGACTTCCAAGGCGCAGCGCCTCGACTTGTAACGTATGTCCAGCTCCCTTATCATGCTCAGCATTACCTTATCGGACTTCGTCCGGACAACGACCTTTAGGTTCTCCATTCCTACAGGCCTCCCCGCTGAGTAGAGGGCTGCTTCTAGCATGGATAGACGTTCTAAAAGTCTGGGGTTACTCATCTTCTTCATTCTCCCTAATCTTGACTATGATATCGATCTCCTCCTCGTCCTGGTATAGCTCAACTCTCCTACTCTGGCCCAGGAACAGGAGCATCATGAACACCCTGACGACCTCCAAGAAGCTCCTCTCCCCCAATAGGTCGAAGAAGCTCAGGGGTCCGCCGCCCATGTCCACGATCCTGTCGAAAAGAGTCTCCGAGCGTTCCTCGATCTCCAGGAGGTACGCCTCCATGTCAAGGAAATTTGGGATTGGAGTCGGGAGCACGGGCAATTTCGGAGCGCGACTGCGCCTCTCCTCGGTGAGGGCTTTCTCAAGGGCCGTGATGAGGTCGGTGACTGAAGTGGTCGTGAACTCGAACCTGAAAGGCAGGTTCAGGGGAGGCGGCACGTAGACATCGAGCTTATCGGCTGGAGGCTTCGGGGGCTCATCCATCTTGAGGAGTAGCTCCGCTTTCTTCTGGTAGATCAACACCGAGGAGCTGATCGCAGTGCCCGCTATCCTGAAGTCGATCCCAACCCGGTTCATCTCCTCCAGGAGGGTCGTGAGGATGTAGACCAAGTCTATACTCCAAGGGGAGGTCTTGTCGATCTTAGTATCCTTGAACAGGATACTCCACGGATCCCTCAGGTAGTATGGCTTCTCCTTCGGCACTAGACGGCTACCTCCACTTTCATCGGTAGGGCCACTACTTTGCTGCGTCCGTTCTGGGCAAAGACGCCGTATATCTTGTCAGCGTTATGAACCATCACGTCCTTCAGGCTAACCATGAGGAACTGGGCGTCCTGAGCGGTCTCCTTCAGTACGTCCGCGAGCCTAGCGGTGTTGAAGTCATCTAGATGGGCGTCTATCTCGTCGAAGAGATAGAAGGGGGCTTTAAGGAACCTCTGGATGGCGAGCAGGTATGAGATGGCTGACACCGAGCGCTCCCCTCCACTGGCCCCACTGACGAGCCTCATGGGCTTCCCCGGGAACTGGACGTAGAGGTCTACGCCGCCTGAGAAGGGACTCTCTGGCCTCTGCAGCTCTAGGCGACCGTCACCTCCGCCGGTTATCTTGGCGAATAGTACAGAGAAGTTCTCGCAGACCGCGTTGAAGGCGGTCATGAAGTGCTCGGTCTTCTCTTGCTCCACCTCGTCGATGAACCTGAGGATGGACGCCCTCTCCTCCTCGAGCCCGTTTATTCTCATGCTTAGGTACTTGTAGTTAACGACCACGGACTCGTAGTGCTCTATAGCGAGCTGGTTGATGGCTCCGAGGGATGACTTCTCCCGCCTAATCCTCTGGAGCATGTACTCTACCTTGGTGATGTCGATCTCCTCGGTGGGGGCCATCTCCCCGAAGCCCAGCCGGGCAAGCTCCTCGAACCTCTGCTGGGCTTGTAGCCTTTGCTTCTCCACCTCGAGGTTGAGTTCCATGTTCCTCCTTTCGAAGGCTACCTGCCTGCGTTCAAGCCGCTCGATCTGTTGCTCATACCTCCGCACCGTGCCCCTGTGCGTCTTGAGCACACGGCTCGTCGCCTCGACATCGGAAACCGTGCTATCGAGGACCTTCTGAAGCTCCTCAACTGCTTTTTGCTCTGCCACCAGCTGCTTCTGGGTCTCTACGCGCTCCTTTTCGAGGGACTTGATATCCTCTTTCCATCTCGTTATCTGGTCCTTCGTGTCGGAGGTCCTCATCTCCAGCACTTTGTCGATGAGGTTCGTCTGGATCTGGATCTCCGACTGTAGTTGAGCTTTCCTGCCTCGTAGGTCGACTATCTCACTCTCGATCGTGTTGCGTGTGACCTCCAGACCTGAGATGTCCGAGGGGGAGAGCGTCTTGAGGTCAGCTATCTCCTTCTTAGCTCTCTCGATCTCTTCAAGAGTCCTATACTTCCTCTCCTGGAGCGTAGCAGCGAGAGCCAACTCCCGCTCCCTCTCCTCTGAGCGCTTCACGATGCTCTCATCGATCGTAGTGATGCTCCTCTCGAGACGCTTGATGCTCTCCTGAGTCTCCAGTATCTGACCGTCGACGCCATCGATATTCTTATTGAAGGCGTCGATGAAGCCAGTGAACTTCCTGAGATTTCCGCCTGATTTCCTAAGATCAGTCATCTTCGTGGAGAGGCTTTTTCGGAGTGACTTTATCGTCGTTGAGAGCTCATCGATTGACCTCTCAGTGGGGATGAGCTTCGCGAAATCAGGGGGGCGGCGCCAGTGCCCGCCGACGAGCCCTCCCATAGGCTCGAAGAGATCGCCCGCCAGGGTGACTATCCGGTAACCCTTCTTGGCTAAGTCGATGGCAGTCTTCCTGTCACTGGCCACATATGTGTCGCCCCAGATGAGGTAGAGGGCTGGCTCATACTCCTTGTCGCACCTAATCAGTTTGGGGAGGTATCCCTCGACGCCTGAGGCTTTCAGTTCCTTCAGGGGTTCAGGGGGGTTGATATCCTTGAGGGGGATGAACCGGGTCATACCCAGCTTATTCTTCTTCAGCCCCTCCATGCACTCAATAGCGGTCTTAACGTCCTCAACAACGACCGCATTGATCCAGTTATCCGCAGATGTCTGCGCGGCTCTCTGGTACTTGAGGTCTATCTTGATGAGCTGCCGGAGTGGGCCGTGATACCCCTCGAGGGCTCCGGCCTCCCCCATCTCCCGGATCCGCTCAAGGGCCTTCTCCTCTGTAACGACGTTCTTCCACAGGTCCCTCTTTGCGGTGAACTCCGTTATGGTCTGCTCCGCGTTCTTCGCGAGCTTGTTGGCTCCCTCAATGGTCCCCCGGATGCTCCTCTGACGCTGGACCTGATCGTCGATGGTCTCGACCATGTCCTCCAACTTTCGAGCCTCATCGACCTTGAGCCCCTCCAGCTCCTCTATCTTGTTCGCCAAGGCATCCATGGTTTTGGAGGAGTCTTGTTTCTTCTTCTCCAGCTCCTGGATCTTGGACTCAAGGGAGTTGGCGTTGACCTGATGCCTGTTGATCCCGATCTCCAAACCGCTGAGGCTCTCCTGCATTGGGACGAGGTCCTCTGTCAGCTTCTCGACCCGTTTCTGGTTTCCCTCAGCGGTCTCCTTGAGATCTATGACCTTCTCGATCAACGACTGAAGCTGAGTTCCCTTCCTCTCGACCTTCCTGTCGACACCCCTCTGTTGCTTCGTGAGCTCCCTCAGCTCGACTCGTCTCTCTGCTATCTCGGTCTTAGAGCGTTCGATCTCGGCAAGCTTGTCCTCGATCGCCCTCTCAAGGGAGGCCTTCTGGGAGTCCAGCTCCCGTATCCTGGCGCCAAAGGAGTTCTGCAAAGATCTCTTCTCGACGATGTCGGATTTCAGGATCGGCAGACGTGTGTTGCCCTTCTCCGACGCCTCGTTGGTAAACTCCTCCAGACGGTCCCTAGCCTCCTCCCTCGCTTTCCCGAGGTCCTCCTTCTCCTTCTCCAGCTTGGCGACCTCAGACTCGTTCTCGGAAATCTGCCTCCGGATTTCCTCAATCTTGGACTCCAACTGACTTATCTGGGCCGATTGCTTGATCGCTTCAAGCTTGCTCTCGTACTTCACGAGGAGGTTGTGTCGGAGCGCGTCGTTCCTCTGACGCTCGAGCTCGTTGACCCTCTTCCTCACTTCGTCGCTCTTAGCTGAGGCAATCTCGATCTTCCGCTCAGCCTCAGATAGACGTCCTTTGGCCTCAGCCTTCTTCTCATCGTACTCAGTGATGCCGACGATGTCCTCAAGGGCGGACATACGCTCGACCGGAGTGAGGTCGCTGAGTCGAGTGGCCGTTCCCTGTAGAACGATGTTGTAACCACCAGGGCTGATGCCGGCCATGACCAGGAGGTCGAGTAAGCGCCGGCGGGATGTCCTCTTGCCGTTTAGGAAGTACTTGCTCTTCCCATGCGTGTCGACCCTCCTACCTACGCTCACGGTCTTCCTGTCGATAGCGAGACCCCTGTCATTGTTGTTGAAGTAGATGGTGACCTGGGCGTACTGGGGCTTGGTGCTGTTCTCCCCCGCTCCATCGAAGATGAGACCTGAGAGGTCGGGTACCCTCATCCTCTTGGAGCCCAGCTCCCCGAAAACAAACTGCACGGCGTCGATGAGGTTGCTCTTGCCACTCCCGTTTGGGCCGGTAATGACGTTGAACCCTTGACCGAAGTTCAGCTTAACCTCCCCGCTGAACATCTTAAAGTTCCTGACTACGATCCTACTGATATAGACCATTTACGTCATTTCTCCTTCTATGATGTGCCCTACCGGTCATTCCTGAAGGCAGCTAAACCTGATGGAGCCGGCCCTATGCAAATTGCATTATCCCTTTAAACAATTCAAGACTAGCGCTCGCGAAAACGCGTCGCGAGGTCAGTATTACGGGGTATTACACGCGAATTATGGCGTGCTATGGGGGTCGTATGAAGAGTACGACGCTTTGACGCAGCGTATGAGTGGATGGTGAAACCTTAAAACAAACTCAGGTAAGGTGCTCTTCCACGGAATCGAGGATAGACAGATTTTCTGAGCAGACTGAAAGCTCTGGCATAGACGCTTATTCTGACCCTGTGTGTCTGACCAAGACGCCGAAGGACCTGGACGCCGTGCGCGTCTGACCTCATTTCCCATATCTTCTTTTCCTATTCTGGTAGGCCCTGATCGCTCTCTCCAGGTCGATCTCCCTGAAGTCTGGCCAGTAGACGTCGATGAAGAAAAGCTCGCTGTAAGCGGACTGCCAGATCAGGAAGTTGCTGATCCTGGACTCACCTGAGGTCCTCATGACGATGTCCAGCTCCTGCTGGGGGAGATGGGAGGTGTAGAGGTGTTCCTCAATCGTCGCCTCGTCAATCATCTCGGGAGCGAGCTCCCCCTTCTGAACCTTCACAGCGATCTCCCTCGTCGCGTCCACGATCTCTGCCCTCCCACCATAGGCCAGAGCGATGTTGAGGTAGAAGTCGCCGTAGTCCTTTGTGCTCTCCTCAACCTCCGATATCAGTTCCTGAATCGTCTCAGGAAGTAGGTTCATCCTCCCGATGGCCGTGATTTTAACCCGGTATTCATGGATGACGTCGGAGTGTAGGATCTCCCGTAGGTTGTCCTCGTAGAGCTTCATGAGTTCCTCGACCTCCTCCTCCGAGCGCTTGAAGTTCTCCGTTGAGAAGGCGTAGAAAGAGACCGTTGATATTCCGAGTTCCAGAGCCCACTCCAAGAAGTTCTTCACCTTCTCAGCGCCCTCCCTGTGACCCTCCCACGGGATCATGTCGTGGGCTGAGGCCCAGCGCCTGTTACCGTCGAGGATAACGCCTATGTGCTTAGGAAGCCTATCACGGTCGATCTGCATGCGAAGCCAAGCCCCGTAGAGCTTATAGACACCCAGGGCGGAAAGAAAACCTCGCAGCATGTTGTAATCACTTTCCTTCAGTCGAGATGAATACCAGTATAAGCCTTTAGTAATGATTTCTTATGTTAAATGGAACATTCCCCTTATTTGAAGGGTAGCCTATCCTTGTACGCTCCATAGATGACGAACACTGAGAGTATCGTCGTCAGCATACCCCCTACGATCATGAAGACGAGGGGGGAGTTTAAGGTGAGGCCCGTCTCGGGTTCGATGAGTACGTTAGCCAACTCGATCGCTATACGCCATATCCAGAAGGTTACTATTAGCCCTACAACGTTCTGCATAATTTTTGGATCTCTCTGCATGTAGTGGGACGCGATGCCTCCTGTTAGGGCGACTGCGACGCCCATCGTGATGTAGTTGATAGAGCCCAAGATGAATCCTGCTATGATCTTCGATGAACGCTCCAGCCACCATGAGGAGTCCTGCCATGGGGCAGGTGCTGGACCTTCCACGACCGTCCATATATTGACCAGGCCCTGACTGATCCCTACCAAGGAGACCATCACGCCTACGAAGACCGTGGCGAGTAGAAGCTGGCGTTCAATGGGGGGTAATCTCAGCCGCGCCAAGGCCAGCCTCTCGTCAAGCCCGAAACCCTTGACAAGCAAGACCAGACCCATCACAAAGGCTAGGACGGTTCCAGCGTTCTGGAGCTGGCCGAACACTGTGAGAATCCCGAGGATAACCAGCATCAACCCCGGGACTCCCAGGCTGACCCTGGAATAGTAGGGGTCCTCGATGAGCATCCTCATGTATCTGAATATGACGGCCCATGTCTCCTCGATACGCTCACTGTGCTTGACCACCACATGTTGGACGGAAGTTATTGGAACCCTAGACTGGATTAGGGGTATGATCGACTCATCGGAGTATCCATCAGTAACTAAGATGACTCCCGTTGCCTTGAAGGACTCCAGGATCGACTCGAGCTCCTTCACAATGTTCCTGTCGGCTTCTATGCCACCCATAGCTGTACCAGAGATAGTGGCTATCTGATAGATCTCGTCGGGGTACTTCTCGGTGAGCTGATCGTACAGCTTGACAGCGCCGAACATTGCGTTAGCGTCTGCCTCCTCGGGATCCGCTAAAGCTAAGGATGTAGCCGCTTCAATATTGGCCTCCCTGTTGAGAACAGGAGTATCTACCCCTCCCTTCTTGCCAATGTCATTGTCCCCGTCGATACAGAGGATCAGGATCCTAGTTTCGACTCCCCCCGGCTCTGACATCAGTTAATCCACCTCCAAAAAGGGTGGAGGGGTATATATGTGCTTAGAAGTAGGCTATATCTCCAGATTAAGGGCTTCCTTGAGGCCCTTGTATCGGTTGCGAATAGTGACCTCCGTCACCCCTGCTGCGTCAGCTATCATCTTCTGCGTGCGCTTCTCGTCGTTCATGACGCAGGCGATGTAGAGCGCTGCGGCGGCCAGGCCCATAGGGTCCTTGCCAGCCGTTGTCTTGAGCCTCTCCGCCTCTCTGAGGATCTCCACTGCTTTCTGCTGGGTCTTCTCGCCGACTTTCACCTTTGAGGCGATCTTGGGGACCCTGAGCTGGGCTGCTGGGATGGGCATCTGGAGGCCCAGCTCCCTTAGTAGGAGCCTGTAGCATCGGGCGATGTCCTTCTTTTCAATGGGGCTGTGCTTGGCAAGCTCCCGGAGGGTCCTCGGGGTCTGAGTGACCCTGCACGCGGCGTATAGGGAGGCTGCGGCTATCGCAGAGATGGATCGTCCCCGGACAAGTCCCTTGTCGAGGGCCTTGCGGTAGATTACGGCCGCCTTCTCCTTGATGGGCGGCGGGATGTGGAGCTTGTCGGTGAGCCTGTCGAGCTCTGCCATGGCTTGGGCGAGGTTCCGGTCCACCGAGGAGTGGACCCTTGACCTTATCTGCCACTTTCGCAGGCGGAGCATCTGAAGCTTCGTGTTCAGTGGGATCTTGCGCCCGAAGGCGTCCCTGCCGACCCGGCCTATCATGGTGGTTAGGCCCTTGTCGTGGACTGCGAATGAGAGGGGGACGCCGACACGGCTCCTTGACTCCTTCTCGCTCTGGGTGAAGGCCCTCCACTCGGGGCCCTTGTTGATAATGGACTCCGTGATGACGAGACCGCAGTTCCCGCAGATGACCTCACCCGACTCATTGTCATGAATAAGGGTGCTGCTCCCGCACTCCGAGCAAACGTTTTCACTCAGGAGCTTCTCTCTTCTCCTTGACATGTTCTCCCTCAATATATACGTGTTAAGTATTCCATCTCAGAATCTTCGTCATAAACTATTTCGGAATTATCTGATCACTTGGAGCACAGGCAAACTCTCCAGATGTTATATTTAAGCTTTTCGTATCAAATCAATATAGTCTATAGAAGAAGGGTCGAGGTATATAGAGAGTTACGTGGAAATGGAATATCTATTCTTGATATCTCCTTCTTTATAGTTGTATTGGGCTTTTCACCGCTGGATTCAGTGGGATTTAGGATAAAAGATAAAGCCCGTGTGAGCCTGAGTGTTTGTTAGGTTGTGGGCGTGACCGTTTCTGCTAGGGAGTTTCGCTCGATCATCAACTCCTTTGTCGATGAGCTGAGCGGGGATGAGTCGGTGGCGTCCGTGGGGCTCTTCGGGGGCTGGGTGAGTTATGAGGCCTTCGGGTCAAGCAGTATTGATGTCCTCGTCGTGGATTGGTCTGGCCGCGACTACGAGTCTCGGGAGCTTCGTGAGTATCAGGGGCTCGTCATGGACGTGGATAGGGTGCCCCTGAGCTGGGTGGGGGAGATGGTGAGCCCTGAGGTGGACCATAAGGTGCATGGGGTGATGATCATGCATGATCCTGGGGGTATGCTGCGTAGGGCTCAGGGGTTCCTGGAGGTGAACTATCGTAGCCCCGGGAGGGTTGAGATGAGGGTCGAGGGGTACCTGTCCACTGCGGAGATGTACCTGAGCAGGATCAGCTCGGCGTTGAGCCGGGGCGATTATGAGACTGCGTGCGTCTTCGCCGAGATGGGCGCGGCCTCTGCGGCTCTCGTTCTCGTCGACCTGGCGGGGTTCTCCCCGGGGCTCGGCTCCTCTGTCTGGGATCTGCGGCGGGCTTGTGAGAGGTTTGGGATGCTGGATGTCTACAGGGCCTTTTTGGAGGTCGGGCGGTACGGTGGTATAGATGGGGTGGAGGCTTCTAGGGTCAGGGGGTGCTTCGAGGAGGTCTGGGGGCGGGTGCTGCAGTTACTGGGGGAGAACCGCGGTGTGGTGGGTGGGCTTCACGAG
>JAUWDP010000300.1 GCA_030608725.1 Candidatus Bathyarchaeota archaeon | reverse complement strand
CGACCTTGACGATGCTAGGGAGACTCTGAAGGGGGAGGGACAGGCCTGTCTCATCATCGAGCCCGTTATGGGGGTGGCCGGCTTTCTCACTCCGGAACCGGGCTACCTTGAGGGGCTCAGGGATATCTGTGACGAGACGGGGACTCTCCTCATCTTCGACGAGGTCATCACCGGTTTCAGGCTGGGCCCGAGCTGCGCCCAGGGCTACTACGGCGTCGAGCCCGACATCACCATCCTAGGGAAGATCATGGGAGGGGGCTTCCCCATCGGGGCCTTCTGCGGCTCCGAGGAGGTCTTCGAGCGCCTCGACCACAGGAAGTATCCCGATGACAGCGAACGGTCCTTCCACGGGGGCACCTTCACGGGGAACCCCATCAGCATGATAGCTGGAATCACGACCCTCGACATCCTCAGGAACGGAAAGGTCTACGAGAAGATAGACGCCCTGGGGAGCAGGATGAGGGAGGGCCTTGAGGACATAATCAGCGGGAGCAATGTTGATGCGGTCATCACAGGCGTGGGATCGGGATTCGCCATCCACTTCCAGAAGGAGAGGCCCCGCAACGCCAGGGACGTGCTCAAGAACGATAAGAGGCCAGCCTTAGCCCTCTACGAGTATATGATCCCCAGGGGCTTCGCCTATGTCACCCCGGGTCTACCCCACTCCTTCCTCGCCGAGCCCCACACCGAGGAGGACGTGGACGAGTACCTGGCAGCATCCGAGGAGTTCTTCAGCAATTACAGCGATTGAACTCCCCAATCCCTAATATCTATGATGAGTCTTCCGCCTCTCTCGAAGATGTCGAGAAATTGTTTTATCTACTGTGTGACCCACTCTACCCGATGATTATGAGCATCTACAAGGAACTCGGAGTAAATCGGGTTGTCAACGCCTCCTTCGCCCTTACGAGGCTAGGCGGGTCCGCCCTATCCAAGGATGTACTAAAGGCCATGGAGGAAGCCAACAAGAGCTATGTCTACATGTGGGACCTCATAAAGAGAGGCGGTGAGATAATCGCCGAGGCCTGTGAGGCGGAGGCCGGTTGGATCACCTCGGGGGCGTTCAACGCCCTCGTCTTGGCGGCCGCCTCGGCGATGGCTGGTAAGGACCCTGAGAAGATGAGACGGCTCCCAGACACCACCGGGATGAAGGATGAGATAATCATCCAGAGGGCGAACAGGCTCCTAGTCTACGACAGGAGCATGGAGGTCCCTGGGGGCAAGTTCGTCTTCGTCGGCGACGAGAGGCACGGCTGCACGGCTGAGCTCATGGAGAACGCCATCACAGACAAGACGGCGGCTATCCACCACGCCATCACGGGGCGCCTCAGACCAGGCGTATTATCCGTCGAGGAGACTGTGAAGGTTGCCCACAAGCATGGCGTCCCCGTCATACTCGACGTAGCCGGGATGACCTACCCCCCTGACATCCTAAAGAAGTACGTGAAGATGGGCGTCGACGTCGCCTGCTACGGGGGCAAGTACGTACTGGGACCCAACTCGACAGGCTTCGCCATCGGGAAGAAGGACCTCATAGAGGCCATGGCCCTCCACAGCTTCATCGGAGCCGAGGCCGGCCCTAAGGAGCAGGGAGGCTACTACAGGAGCATCGGCAGGGGCTACAAGCTCGACAGGCAGGAGGTGGTCGCCCTCATCGTCGCCTTCAAGAAGTGGCTGGAGATGGACCACGACGCCGAGAGGTTCGAGCCAGCCTGGAAGAGGACCAGGTACATCATGAGGCATATCAAGAAGCTGCCCGGCCTCAAGGGAGTAGACCTCAGCTTCAGGCCCGCCTCCCAGGAGGGCAGCATATACCACACACTGGGGATAACGCTGGACTTCAAGGAGAAGACCCCGCAGGAGGTCCGCGAGATCGTCCTGACCCTCCGTGAGGAAGACCCCGAGGTCTGGGTCAGGGGCGGGGGCGGCACGACCTTCGGCCTCAACTGCCTCATGCTGCTTCCGGGCGATGAGAAGCTGGTAGTGGAGCGCTTCGAGAAAGTGTTCAGCTGACCCTTTTTTCCCTATATTTCATTTTTTAAACATCATGCGAACCATCTATTCTCCAGTGAGAAGTCATGAGCGAACCAGTCACAGTCCACGGATACACTGAGCAGGAGCTCATGGAGATGGACCCAGCGGTCCTCAGGGGCATCATCCACGAGAGGATCCACCACACCATCGAGGTCAACATCTACCGCATAATGGCAGGGAAGAGGGGGATCCAGAAGAGCTTCGGGGCGACCGGAGAGTACCTCATGGATATCTGGAAGAGAAGGGGTCTCCCCACGGACGCCCCCGATATCCAGTGGAGCCTCAACTACGTCGGCCTCGCCCGGATGCTGAGGACCGGCGGGGAGCTGGACCTGGGCAT
>JAUWDP010000372.1 GCA_030608725.1 Candidatus Bathyarchaeota archaeon | reverse complement strand
GCCGAAGATTGTGGCGATGGTGAAGACCCAGACGATCTCCTTGAGTGCCTCCTCGATGGTGTAGGGGGCTAACTTCTTCAGGTTATATAGCGTGAAGACGGCCACGAGCCTGAACGTGTCCGACAGGGTCGACTCCAGGTTGAGGACCACCCCGTCCTTCTCCATGGAGGGGATCAGGGTCTTCAGCCGGTCCAGGATGCCGGTCACAGAGATACCGCCGAGGCCCCCGACCATCGCCCCCAGGAGCATGCCGTCTAACAGAGGGAACTGACTGGGCATGAGGTAGTGCATGGAGTAGCCGACGACAGCTATTATGGCGATGAATGTCGTTGCCGAGAGGGTGAGGGCCTTGACCACGTTCCGCATCACGGACGAGATGTTGACGTTTATCCCCGTGTCGAATGAGAAGAGGGCGACGACGACTAGGATGAGGTACTCGAATATCTTGATGAAGTCCTCGTACCTGAAGAAGTTGAGCACGGGCCCGAGGACGTACCCGAGGCAGAGGAGCCAGACGATGTCGGGTATCTTGGTCTTGGAGTAGATGAGGCTGCTGATGTAGCTGAGGAAGAGGGTGGCCGATACGAGCAGCAGGAACCCTTCGACGTTGAGTGCCATCCTCCATAATCCCCCAGAAGTCCGTATAACCCTCCGATATTTCACGGGACGGATTCAGTGCCTAAGCAAACGGGGGTGGAGATAAAAATGTGTCTGAACCAGGATGAACGGAAGACATTAGTAATCTCAGTGAGAGACCTATTCCCGAGATTTTTCGAGGTGCAGATGATGGTTGAGAGCGTTTGGCCCGATGGGGCCCGTTGCAGTGTGTGCCTGACCTTCGACCTGGATGCGGAGTGGGTGTTTATGGGGAACGACCCGGGGGTGGCGGAGATGCCCCGCAAATTTTCCCAGGGGGAGTACGTCTGGAGGGCAAACCTGATCCCGAGGATACTGGACCTCCTCGACGCCCACAGTGTGAAGGCCACCTTCTTCATCGTGGGGATGAACGCGGTGAACCACCCCGACGTGATCCAGGAGATCGCCTCCAGGGGCCACGACCTGGCGACCCACGGCTGGAAGCACGAGAACATAGAGGGCGTCGGGAAAGAGGAGGAGACATACAGGCTCCTCCAGACCCGGGACGCCATAAGCGACGCCAGCGGATACCACCCCGTGGGGAACAGGACGGCAGGGGGGGAGCTGAGCCCCTACACGCACGCCATCCTCGTCGATAACGGGTGGATCTATGACAGCAGCCTCAGGGGGAGCGACATGCCCTACAAGCTCGACAACGGGCTCGTCATCGTTCCCAGCTATTACGAGATGGATGACTTCCACCTCTTCGCCGACTACCCGGGGGTCGCCCCCTACCACGCCCGGATGCTGAGCCCGGAGGTGGGCTGGGAGATCTGGAGCAACGCCTTCGACGGCTACTACAGGTACGGCCTCTGCTACACGACGATGTTCCATCCCCAGATCATCGGGAAGCCGGGGAACATGATGCTCCTGGACAGGCTGCTCAACTAC
>JAUWDP010000218.1 GCA_030608725.1 Candidatus Bathyarchaeota archaeon | reverse complement strand
GTCTGGCCCAACCAGCTCGACGACATGATCTATATGATCAACGAGGGTCTCCACGGAGGGATCCGTGGCGTGGACGAATGACGGGGCGAAGTTCATCCCCATCACCCCGCCTCCCTCGGCCAGGGCGACTATCATCTCGTCGGTCATGTTCCTGGGATGGTCGCAGACCACCCTGCAGTTTGAGTGGGAGGCGATGACCGGGCCCTTGGCGACCTTCATGACGTCCCAGAACCCAGCGTCGTTGATGTGGGAGACATCAACTATGACGCCCAGACGATCCATCTCCTCGACCGCCTGCACCCCCAACTCGGATAACCCTCCCCCCGTCCGCCTGTCGGTCACGCCATCCGCGAGGAGGTTCCTGAGGCTGTGGACGAAGCCGACCATCCTAACCCCGAGGCGATGGAAGACTCTGAGCATGGACAGCTCCCCCTCGAAGACGTCCGCACCCTCAATCGAGAGCATAGCCGCCACCCTCCCCCCTTCAACCGCGTCCACGATCTCCTGGTAGCAGGTCACGGGCGCAATGGTCTCCCCGTTCCTCTCGCACTCCCTGTAGAAGATGTCGATCATCTCAAGGGCGGTCCTGAGGGCGTAGGGAGGCGTCCTCTCCCTCGAGGACGAGACGACGAAGACCTGGCAGTCGACTCCCCCCTTCATCAGCCGGGGGATGTCCACGTGGCCCAGGGGAGACCTCTCGCCGAGCCCGAAGGCTGATCTGTCGTCCCACATGGAGTCACGGGGACGGGTGAACCTAGGGGAGAGGCACTTCAGGGTATCACAGTGGGTATCCACTACTAGGGCATCAGTGTGGAGCCTAGAAATCTCATCTTCCAAGGCTGTTCAGTTCCCAAATCGGAACTGGAGGCTTAAAAGAACCATCATCGACCACACTTCCCACAACTTATCCATGCGAGCCCAAGCTCCCATTCAGCCCATAACAATGGACATCTCAGAAACGTAAACGGGAAAACACCAGTATCAGGAAATTAAGGTATTCCCCTAATCCAAGCTTGCTCTCACCAGCCTCCCTGTCCCTGAAGCTGATGGGATGCTCCCTGACCTGGTAGCCCTTCCTGACGGCATTCATCAGGGTGTCGATCTGGAAGTCAAACCCCTCCCTGGTGACGCTCCCAATTAAGTCCTTAACCAAATCCGAGCTGTAGCACCTGAAACCGGACGTACAGTCCCTGACCGGGAGCCTTCCCAAGTATCGTGCCAGGAGGTTAGCCCCCCCGGAGACAGCCCTCCGCCACATCGTCCACCCCTGGATCTCGCCGCCTTTGACATATCTACTTCCTATAATCATCGCACCTTGATCGCAGGACCGTACCAGCCCAGGGATCTCGTATGGGTCGTGGGAGAAGTCCCCGTCCATGGATACAATATATCCTGGAACCGGCTTCAATCTCAGAGCCTCCTTGAATCCCTCGATAAGGGCGGAGCCCAGCCCCAGCTTTCCCTCCCTCTCAATGAGGCGGATGTTCCCGTACTCCCCCATCAATCTCTTGACGATCTCAGAGGTGCCATCGCCGCTGTTGTCGTCGACCACGACGATGGCCTTCCTCAATCCTTCAAGCCCCTCAATGCGAGAGATGACCTCGCCAATGGTACCCGCCTCATTGTACGTGGGGATGCAGACACAGACACTCGGCTCCGAGAAGTCCATCAGGAGCTCTGTAGAAACCTGTATTATTCAGCGAAATGTGACTAGGAACCCTTCAACTGATGGACACGAATAGAATATCTTTGCATAGCCCGCTCTAATCCTTGAGCTGAACATACCAGTAATAGACCGTGAACGCCCCCATCGCCACGGTCTCAATGATCAGCAGCGGCAGATTCGACTCCTCTATCGTGATCTGACCATACAGGATCAACGTCAGCAACTGGAAGAATATCAAGAACAGGAAGACTCCTGCACCGAAATCGGTCCAGCTAACTCCCCGCAGCATGGACGCCACCCATGATAAGAGTCAGCAGCGTCACCTTGAGCAGCCATAGCAGCGGATACCCCACGGCATTCACGCATTCGAAAGGTTCACTCGTCCCGGAAGAATCCATCAGAGACCTAGATGAAGTGTGTCTAATTCAACGAAATGTAACCTGGACAAGAAAGTGCAATGAACAATAAAAAACGAAAAAAGGGATTGGGGTTTTAACCCACGCAGGTGTTCGAGAGGCAGCTCAGGGCCTCGTCAAGGGTCACCTTGATCCTGTGAGCGATCTCCGGATTGATCGACCCGGAGTAGGTAAGGTCCTCAAGGGAGTCAAGCCCCTCTCCGCAGAGGTCCTTGAGCTCGGAGATCTCATCCTCAGAGATCACCGTCTTCAGGTCCCCAAGGAACTTGATCTCAGCCCTGCTCTTCTCGACGTCGCCCTGGTATTTCTGTATGTCCCACTCGAAACCGGGGGCCTTGGCGTTGTACTCCTCGTCAGAGGCGTCGCCTATGGACATCCGGATCTTCAGCTCCTCGAGGCCAATCCTCGCCTCGTTGAGCCCCCTCTCCATGTTGTCCAGGTCGAACTTGACCCGCTCCATCATCTCGTTCCTGCTGTTCATCAGGAGCTCCCCGCGGGCCGCGTAGCTCTCGAAGAGCCTGTTGAACGTCTCCAGCTTCACCTCGCCGTCTTTGAGCAGCTTTACGAGCCTTATCTTCATGGCGATGTTCTTGGCGAAGGTCTCCATGATCTCCCTGACGACGGGGTCGGGCTCGAAGCTGGGCTCAGCCTCCACGACGACCTCCTCAACCTCCGGCTCAGGCTCATCGACTATAGGGATCTCCTCGACCTCGATGACATCAATGGCATTCTCTTCAACGACCGCTACGAGCTCCTCGACCTCGATGACCTCAGCAGCCTCCTCTTCAATGACCTCGACGACTTCCTCAACCGGCTCGGGTTCCAACTGGAGTGCCTTAGCCGCGTGTGCAACGACGTCCTCAACCGTGACCTCGTCGATCACCAGTGCCAGGTCTGTGGGTATTACTTCGGTTTGAATCTCGGTCATCTCAACCGGTGCATCCTCGACGACATCGGGCTCCTCCGGCTCGGCCTCGATGGGCGTGATCTCCGCAAGCTCCCTCAGAGGCTCCAGTGAGAAGGGCTCGGAGGCGACCTCGATGACGACGTCCTCGGGTTCCGCTTCCTCTTTCTTCGCCTGCTCCAGCATGTCCATCTTGTACAGCGGGTATCCGCAGTTCAGGCAGTACAGCGTCTTGGGTACCTCTTCCTTGCAGTTGGTGCAGAGAACAACTTCTGGCTTCAATTCAGTTTGCATAATT
>JAUWDP010000360.1 GCA_030608725.1 Candidatus Bathyarchaeota archaeon | reverse complement strand
GACGCCGTGATGAAGGTGGGAAGAATGCTCCCTCGGGAGCTCCGGTGCACCTCCCTCGGGGGGCTTGCGACGACACCGTCGGCGCTCGCATTGAAAAGGAAAAGATAGTCCAGGGCTCAACCCTGATCTTCTTTCCTACAGTCCACTGGATATCTTGAACGAAAAAAAGGATTACTTTGGGAAATCTGCAGGGATGTACTTGGCGATCTTCTCATCGTCGAGCTCCCAGCCTATACCAGGCTTCGTGGGGACGTCGATCCAGCCGTCCTTGAGCTCCAGGGGCTCCTTTAGCAGGAGGTCGTGGAGCATTATCTCCGTGAACTCCACGATGGGCTGGGCGGTCTTCAGCGCGGCCCCCAGGCTCACCTTCGCGGCCACCCTGAGGCCCAGGCCGTACTCGGTCCCGATCACGATCTCCTTGCCCGCCGCCTCGGTCACCGTGGCCCACTTCTTGACACCGAGGATCCCCCCTGCCTTGGAGCATTTGGTGTTGATGATGTCCGCGGCTTCCCGTTTCAGGATCTCGAAGACTTGGTAGAGGCTGTAGGCGCTCTCGTCTGCCTCGACGGGGATGTCTACCGCCTTAACGACCCGGGCCATGCCGGCGAGGTCGTATGTGGGGGTGGGCTGCTCTATGAGCTCCAGGCCCACGTCGTACTTGTTGGCGAGGTTGCATAGCCTGATGGCCTGCTGCACCGTGTAGGCCCCGTTGACGTCGGCCCTGAGGCTGATGTCGTCGCCCAGGGCGTCCCTGATGGCCCTGAGGCACTTGGCGTCGCGCTCGTAGTCTGAGCCGATCTTGGCCTTGATGCCCCGTATCCCCTGCTCGTAGTACTCGATGCTGTGCTCCGCCATCTTCTCTGGGGTGTTCCTTGGGACCTCGATGGAGGCGAGGACTCTGTCCCGGTAGAGCCCGCCCAGGAGAGTGGACACGTTGACGTTCAGCGCCTTGCCGACGAGGTCGTAGAGGGCCAGATCGATGGCCGATGCGGAGCCTCTATTTGCGCCCCTCGAGGTCCTCCATCGGATCAGGTCGAGGGAGCGCTCCAGGTTGAAGGGGTTCAGGCCGATGAGATTAGGGATGAACATCTTGTCGATGATGAACTTGACGGCCTCGAGGGGCTCCTTAGTATCCGTAGGGGCCTCCCCGACACCCGTGATCCCCTCGTCCGTGTGGATCTTCACTATGACGTAGTCCAGCAGCTTGTGGCCGTCGGAGTCCCTCTTTTGCTTCCGGGCCAGGGGTTCCCCCTTGTAGAACTTGGGGGCAGCGTTCTTCCCCCCGGTCTTGTCATCCCCATCCTTGAAGAATCCAATTGGCATGCTCACGGGGATCGTCTCGATTTCAGTT
This sequence comes from Candidatus Bathyarchaeota archaeon, assembly GCA_030608725.1. The sequence goes on along the minus strand of JAUWDP010000360.1, from coordinate 463 downwards.
ATATTCATAACTCATCCCTCTGTATTCACTACTACCTCGCACGCGCGACCAGTTTCCGTATCTTGTATTTATATTTCCACGCGCGTGCACAGGAACACTGTCTTCCCTGAGTTCTCTCAGTGACCATCGCATTGAACACCGCAACGGTCTCTAATCAACGATGTCAAAACACCACAGACATTAGTACTGCAAACCTCCGACCAAGTTTAGAACCTTACCCGGAGTTTTTCCCATTCGTCTCAACTTCGCGCGCAGTCGCACACGCTAGGGCAGACATCCGGCAGCCTCAAGCCTGTCAGCGACGGATTTTAGGTCCAGCTCTTCGAGGGTCTGCCTGGTCTGTAGCCCAGTATACTTGTCCCAGCCGTGAAGGCCGTAATACTCGTCGAGCATCCGCTCCCAGGCATCATGATCTATGCTCTCCCCCGCGTAGGGGCCTGACTTCACTGGTTCCGTCCAGTAC
>JAUWDP010000202.1 GCA_030608725.1 Candidatus Bathyarchaeota archaeon | reverse complement strand
TAGGTGTTAGGCTAGCTCTTCTTCTTCAAAAAGTCCGATGCTAAGAGTGTGATCATTATTACGGCGGCGATGGTGATGAAGGCCATGCGAGCCTCCGGTGGGTTCGGTGGGTTTCCCAGCAGGAACTGGGATCTTCCGATGAACAGCGAGTATCTGGTCAGCACGGTGTATCCGTAGGCCGAGCCGAAGCCGGCCATGATGGTGTAGCGAGCTATCTTTCTCACGTATTGCATGGGTCCCCCTTCGCTTATGCCTCCTGTGAACCAGAAGTACAGGAGCACGCATGGGGTCATTATAATGATGAGTATGTTGCTGAACGTTTGGACCATGTCACCGGCAACGAACAGGGGTATACTCGCCTGTGCGATGATCTGGTTCAGGAACTGTGTGAATATCACGGTTCTCAGAGCCATCCCTATGCCGGTTCCGACGATGATCGCCAGAGTCCATCGATAGAAGTGGAAGTACTTTTTGACGAACCGGGCATACCAGAGCAGCCCGATCAGTATGCAAAGGATGTAGGTGACCGTCATGCCTCCATCCAGTGACCATCTGTTGACCCACTGGTCGCGTAGATAGTCAAGGTTGAAGGCGACAGCATAGCCTACCGACACGCCAGCGTAGATGTGCTCAGCGAGTCGGTACCACGGGTTCTCGCCGTATAGGAAGCTGTAGATCGCCAGCGTGAAGAAGACCGAGACCCAGATGGGTAGTAGCTCCATCAGATTCATCTAGGTCTTCCTCCCTGATGCGAAGTATGCGATGTTCCCTATTAGCACCAGAAGCACCACCAGTAGGTGCGACGTTGAGACAGCGTCGAGGTTAGCCACTGCGAGGCCTGGCTTGCCGATGAGTAATTCGTATTCGCCGCTGGCCGTGAGGCCGGGCATCAATGCGCTAATCTGTCCGGATGCGAGGTATGGAGCCGTTCCTGGAACCGACACGCCGATGCAACCCAAGATGAAGGGGACGCCGAAGGGATCGTTCCACTGTCGCAGCCACTCAGGGTACCCTGGGGTACCCGTCTCTATGGTTATGACTAGGTCTATGTCTTCAGCGGTCTTAATGTTCTCCATCATGGGGTACTCCGATAGGGGTCTGTCTTCGAGAAAGTCTCTCGGTGCCTGCCCCCAGATGTCGGTCGCGAAGGCGGCCATGCCTGTCTCGCCGCCAGGTATCCATCCCAGCTCGATCCAGTCCACGCCGTATTCGACACCGTACTTGGAGGCGGGGTCTCCCATCACATCAAGTAGTGTGTTAAACACCAATGGCCCCTGGTTCCAGAAAGCGACAACTACGATCTTCAAGTTCTTTGCTTGACAGTCCGTCCATAGATGGTGCATTGTCGAGATTGACATCGGGAAGAGCTCGGGCATCCCGGATACGCCGTAGTCCATGCTGAAAATGATTATGCTGTCGTTGGGTATGTTGTCTATGTATTCCTTCCATGCTACCGATTCTCTGCCTATCGGTACAGGTAGACCCAGAGGGAACAACAGGGGAAAGAATACGAAGATCCAGCCCAGCAGATAAATGTACCTGCGGTCTATGTTCTGCAGTTTGTCCATGAGGGACATTCTAATCCTCGCCTCCTCCTCTGAGGTATCCGCGTTCGATGCCCATCAGAGTACGTACCGCCAGTGCTATGGCTCCGAGTGCCGCCCCCATTGTGACGGCCCGCATCGTCGCTGCGTTGGGAACGTCGAATATCCAGTTCTTCCACGTGATGAAGATAGGGAAAGCTGAAGTGAACAGCGGTGCGTTGGACATGACTACGATGGTTCCTGAGATCAGTATCAACGCGGCTTCGATGTTCCTCGCTCTGAATGCCCTGTAAGCGGCGGATGTGATGAAGAAGGCCAGGATGCTGTACATGGTGGCACCGAGGGGAGTCTGGACGTTCGTGAATAGGAAGTCGTAGATGGAGTTGTCCAGCCCTAGCCCGATCGACTCAAATGGTAGACCGGTGATCGCCATGATGATCATGAAGGCCATCAAGACAACGCTGTACCCCCATCTTTCAGATCGTCTGCTGATTCTCCTTCCGTGCACTTGGGAGATCGAGAGCACGCCTACGAAGACCGCCATGTTGACGATCAGTAGCACGCCTTCTCTGGTTGTTGCCGAAACCGAATCGATGAAGGGTATGTTAAAGTAGTATGGGATGACTTGGATCAGCGCAGCTACCGCTGTGATTATTATGGGTATCTCGATCCGTTTTAACGCGTCAGACATTCATTCTCACATCCTAAAGAGATCCAACAGCAGGTTGGATCCCATCGTCGCAAATAATACGCCTAGTACGCCGAGTGCTACGGCTATGAGCCTGCCTACGTCCTGCCCTGCCAAGCTTGCGATGAGGGGTGCGTCGTTTGTCAGGTATGCTCCAGCGGAGTAGATCTCCTCTCCGATGAGACAATAGTCCGTCGTGACTAGGAAGAAGGGAATCTGCGAGTTATTAGCAGTGCCCGATATCTGGAACGCTCCAGCCCTGTTTCCCGTCTCACCAAGCTGCAAGGACTCAGCCCAGTAGGCTCCGATCATGATGTTAGCCGCAGGCCTCTCCCTCATCAACAGCCCCATGTAGTTCGACGAGTAGCCGAATTGCTGGGGTGAGAGGAACCTGATATCCTCTGAATTGAACTCGTCCTCTTTCCCAGCTAGCTTGTACTCAGTCTCGACGATGTCAGCCGCGATGGGCCACACCTCTGCCTGCCTAACCGGTACGATGACCCTTGCACCACTCTCGATAGCCTTCTTTGATACATATGAGAGCACGCTTAGCCCTGCCAGGGTCTGGGGCCCGGATGTCGCCCCCCTCAGGTTGGCTATCCCGTGGGAGCAAACCACCGGCTTGCCCATCTCTACGGCCCTACCGATGGCCTCATCGATAGCGTCGATGCCGGGTATCCTTCTGAGCTTTGGGACTCTGCCCTTCTCCGCACCCTTGATGAAGTAAGCTACGGCTGCCATGATAACCACAAGCAATAGTAGTCCGAATAGTCTTCCAGCTATTAGAAATGCCATTTTTTCAGTTCATCTCCTTTTTTACTATTAAAGAGATAAGTTTCTAAATATTTAACACCTAGTATCATCGTATATCGATAATATCCACTCAGTGTTTTTTCTCTAGCGTAATTACATCTAAGAGATCCCCGAATGTTTGGGAATGGGATATTATGCATGTGCTTTCGAGGCACCTTACGTTCTTCTTGAAATCGTGGTCTAACATCTGGGGAATCTAAACCGCGGTCAGTCGGTCGGCGAACATAGTGGGCGCTCCGATGGGCCTCCCAGTTGTTGCGTGGAACAGTGAATTCCGGGTCTGGGAACTAAGTTACTGAACACGATTTCGTATGTATCTTACTTACATGTTTATATCATGTGTTTGAAATACATCTTCTTCGGTGGAGGCAGTGCTAGCAAGCGGCAGGCGCATCGGACTGGAGGCTTTCTCGTACCTGATGCTG
>JAUWDP010000078.1 GCA_030608725.1 Candidatus Bathyarchaeota archaeon | reverse complement strand
GGCTACGTCGCCATGAAGCTCGAGAACGAGTTCCCCACGGAGCCCGTGTACACGAAGGAGGAGGAGGAGCTGATCAAGGAGCGCCTCCGAAAGCTGGGTTACATAGAATGAGGGGATAAATGTGCTCCCACCCCACGGTGGAAAACTCATCGACAGGCTTGTACCTGAGAGAGACAGAGCCCACCTCAGGGAAGAGGCAGGCGAATTGACCTCAATAACAGTCTCAGACGAGCTCAGGAAAGACCTCGAATGCATAGCCTACGGGATATTCAGCCCCCTGGAAGGCCCCCTCGTCAGGAACGACTACACCTCAGTCCTCGAGAGGGGGAGGCTAGAGGGCGACCTCCCATGGACGTTCCCCATCGTCCTGGATGTCACAGAGGAGGTCGCATCGAAGATCCGGGAAGGAGGCGACGTCGCCCTATCTCAAAATGAGACCCCCTTCGGAGTCCTCCACGTAGAGGAGAAATACCCACTGGATAGGAGATCTCACGCGGAAAACATATTCAAGACCCTGGATGCCGCACACCCCGGCGTGGAGAAGACGGAGAGCATGGGGCCCGTCCTCCTGGGAGGAAAGGTGGACATATTTGATGAGACCCTTGGCAAGTTCCCCCGGTACCGACTCATTCCCAAGGAGACCCGCTTCCTGTTCCAGGAGATGGGCTGGAGGACCATAGCCGGATTCCAGACCAGGAACGCCCCCCACAATGGCCACGAGTACGTCCAGAAGACAGCCCTCGCCTTCGCAGACGGCCTGTTCATCAACCCCCTCATAGGCAAGAAGAAGGCAGGCGACTTCAGGGACGAGGTGATCATCGACACATACGAGACCCTCATCAGAAACTACTACCTCAGGAACTCAGCCACCCTCGTCACCCTCGAGATGGAGATGAGATACGCCGGGCCCAGGGAGGCCATATTCCACGCCATCGCCCGCAAGAACTTCGGCTGCACCCACTTCGTCGTCGGAAGAGACCACGCAGGCGTAGGCGACTACTACGGCCCCTATGAGGCCCAGGAGATATTCGACGACTACCCTGACCTCGGCATCGCACCCCTCTTCTTCAGGAGCTTCTTCTACTGCAAGAAGTGCGGTGGCGTCGAGAATGACAAGGTCTGCCCCCACGGCCCAGAGGACCACATTCAGTTCAGGGGTCGGGAGATGAGGAGGATGCTCATGGACGGGGAGCGCCCCTCCGAGCTCCTCATGCGCCCCGAGGTGGTCGACGCGATCCTGAAGCACCCTGATCCCTTCGTGAGGTAAGAGTATGAGGAAAGCGCTGCTCATAGGGCTGGACTGCGCCGCCCCCGACCTCCTGTTCAACAGGTTCATCGACAAGCTCCCCAACTTCCGCAAGATGATGGACAAGGGAATCCACGGCAAGCTCGAGAGCAGCGACCCCCCCATCACCATCCCCGCCTGGACCGTGATGGCCTCAAGCAAGTATCCGGGAACCCTGGGCCTCTACGGGTTCCGCCACCGCAGGAACAACTCGTACAAGGACATCTGGATCTCCACATCGAAGAACATCAAGGAGAAGAGGATCTGGGACTACGTCGCCGAGGCCGGAGGACGATCCTGCCTCGTAGCCGTACCCCCCAGCTACCCCCCCTACCCCGTGGAAGGCTGCCTGATCGGAGGCTTCATCACCCCCGACACCAACAGGAACTACACATACCCCCCCGAGCTGAGGGAAGAGATCAAGGCCCTGGTTGATGATTACCAGGTCGACGTCGAGTTCCTCATCGAGGACAAGCATAACCTCGTCAAGGAGCTCAACGAGATGACGGAGAACCACTTCAAGGTGATCAAGCACCTCATCCAGACGAAGGACTGGAGCTTCTTCATGTTCGTGGAGATCGGCCTAGACAGGATCCACCACGCATTCTGGAAGTACTTCGACGAGAGCCACCACCTCTACGAGCCGGGAAGCGAGTTTGAGAACGTCGTGGAGGACTACTACATACTCCTCGACACGAAAGTAGGAGAGCTCCTGGACCTGATAGGCGACGACACAGTCGTCATGGTTGCCTCGGACCACGGAGGCAAGCCCATGAAGGGGGCGTTCTGCATCAACACATGGCTCGAGGAGCAGGGTCTCCTCCGGCTGAGCACCCCCGTCGAACGGGTCGTCAGGTTGAACGACGCCAACGTGGACTGGGGGAAGACGGTGGCATGGGGCTGGGGAGGCTACTACGCCAGGATATTCCTCAACGTCAAGGGGAGGGAGGAGAACGGCGTCGTCGACCCCCGAGACTACGAGAGCACACGGGAGGACATCGCCCAGAGGATCCGGAGCATCACAGGACCAAACGGCGAGAAGTGGAACACCACAGTTCTGAAGCCAGAGGAGGCCTATCCTGAGTGCAAAGGCGATCCCCCGGACCTGATGGTCTACTTCGATGACCTCTACTGGAGGTCAGCGGGCACCATGGGCCACGGACGCCTCTACCTTCTGGAGAACGACACGGGCCCCGATGACGCCGTCCACGACAAGATGGGGCTCTACATCTACTATGATCCCCGGGAAGACCTCAAGGGAAGAGCTGAAGACCTGAACATCCTCGACGTCGCCCCGACACTCATAAACGCCCTGGGGCTTAAGGTCCCCGAGGACATGGAGGGAGAACCCCTCACATAGTCTGTCGTCTCAGTTCTCCTAGAAAAGGTTAAGAACCGCTCCCTAGTAGGGTAAAATGGTCCGCAGGGTGAACCAGGCAAAGATGAAGTCCACCTATACCGGGGTTACCGTTTTATGAGCGACGTCGAGAGAGTGGAGTATACCCCAGTCTCAGTCCGCGAGACCCTCATCCAGATGAAGGACATCTCGGAGCTCATGATAGACCTCGCCTACTCGGCGGCCCTCTTCAACAACCGCGGGCTGGCCGAGGAGGTCATGGAGCTGGAGAGGAAGATGGACACCCTCGTCTACGTCCTCAACATGAACCTCATGCTCGCGGCACGGGACAAGGAGGACGCTGAGTCCCTGGCCGGCGTGGCCAAGGTGGGCTCCCTGACCAACAGCATATCGGACGCGGCGGCGGACATCGCGGGCATAGTCCTCAACAACATAGGGATCCACCCCATCGTAAGGGAGGTCTTCCAACGAACCGAGGAGCACCTGGCCCGAGTCCAGGTAGTCGAGTCCTCGATCCTGGCGGGTAAGACTGTGGAGGACATGGATCTGGCCGCCGAGGTGGGCGCAGACATCATAGCCGTGAGGCGCGGCCGTTACTGGATGATTAACCCCGAGAAGGAGATAGTGCTACCCGAGGACATGCTCATGGCCCGTGGGACCGCCGAGGGCCTGGAGAAACTTCAGAGGGCCGCGAGGGGGGAGGTTACGGAACTTTGACTGAGGCCACGCAGCTCTTCGAGAAGATATGCAACGACCTCGTCGAGCTCAAGGACACCTCCGAGATGATGATAGACCTAGCCTACTCATCCCTCCTGCTGAACAGCAGGCAGCTAGCAGAGGAGGTCCTAGAGCTGGAGGACAGGATGGACAATCTGCACACCGAGTTCGAGCTCCTAGTCCTGTCCAGCAAGGACGACAACCACGAGGCCAGGGGCCTCCTGGGCCTAATTCGGATGGGCGTTGTGACCGAGAGGATCGCCGACGCAGCCGCTGAGATAGCCGAGGTGGTGCTGAGGGGCGGTAAGCCCCATCCTGTTCTGGCCATGGTGATCCAGGACGCAGAGGAGACGGTTGAGCGCCTCGTCGTCTCGGAGTCCTCGTCGTTGGTGGGGAAGACTCTCCGGGAGGCCAGGATACCTGAGGAGACCGGGATGTGGGTCTTGGTGATAAGAAGGGGAGACAGGTGGATGAGGCCGAGGCCTTACACGGTGATTCAGGCTGGCGATATTATAGTTGCCTCCGGTTACGCTGAAGGTGAGGAGGACTTCAAGAGCCTCTTCTCCAAGAGAATGAACGATCCAGTATGATCTAGACTGGCATACAAGCGGAATGATTAGACTAGGCTCCAAGTTTTATGTCATGTTGAGGAGTTCTTTTGCGCGCGCGCGCAAAAAGAAACAGCCGGGGAATTCAATGGAGGATAGCCCTGACAAGAACGTCTCTGTTGAGCCATACGTTACTTTCGGGTAGGTCCCAGCAACTTCTCTTATGCGCGCGCGCAGCAAGTGGTTCATCAAGCTGGATGACATCGAGTTAAGAAGACGACTAGTTATCCTCTTTCTCTTCTGTCTTCGCTTTCTTCTTCCCTTTCGGCTTCTCTACGATCTTGAAGTTGAGGAACGTCGTTTCGACCGAGACAGTGTTTCCCCGGACGACCACTCTCCTCCTCTCGCCCTTCTTCTTGGGCTTGTAGCCGACCCCGCCGCTCAGAATGATCCTTGACTTCGCTGAACCGTGAACATCGGGGCGCATGGGTATCCCGTCCTTATCGGTACCCCCGGTGAGCTGTAACTGGTGGCCCGCTAGGTCGGCTACCGTGCCGTCTATTACCTCCCCGATCCTCCTCCCGACGAGGGGGCCCATCCTGTTGTCCTCTAGCTCGACCTTCTGGCTTGTCCCCGTCTCGGGGTCCGATATTATCAGCACAGGCATCCGCTAAACCGCCCAAAATACTTCCTTTTTACGTTTCAACTCAGTGAGCTCCCGCAGCACCTCGAGGGCGCTGGCCGTGAGCCGTCCCTGGTACTTCTCCCGGAGCAGCTTGGCATGTTTTTCGGGAACGTCTACAAAGAGGATATCCCTCTCTTTAATATGTCTACCTACAATTGGCTGGGGCATCGATACGGCGACCTCCTTCCCCTCCTCGGCCAGCGAAACCGCCTCCCCAGATTCCTGTATCTGGGTTACCCGTCCAAGCTTCGTCCCCTCGAGGTTGACCATTTGCGTGTTGGGGGCTATGCTTCCACTCAGGACCCGAACACCGAATATCGCTGGCTTGGCTCTCCTGAAGACGAACCCGTCCATGATCTCGAACTTCCCCGGCTTGACCAGGGCGTCGAACTCCTTCCGGGCCTTGGCCTCCTTCTCGTCCTCCATCCACCTGACGTATTCGTCCATGAGGTTGTAGATGATGTCATTCATGAAAATGGGGATACGCTGGTCGTGGGCCTCCCGCTCAGCGTCCGGCAGGGGCTTCACGTTGAATGCGAGGATCGCCCCGTAGAGGGGCTCCTCATGCTTCACCGAAAGGGCCTCCATGACCTCCCTCCTCGAGATGTCGCCGATGTCGGCAAGGCGTATGGGGACGTCCCTAGCCCTGAGGCTCTCGGTGAGGGCCTCCAGCGAGCCCAAGGTGTCAGTCTTAAGGATGACTCCCACCTTGTCCGTGGAGATCCGGAGCCTCTCTAGCTCGGAGGCCACCGCCTCCACCGCCTTCTCAAGAGTCATCTCGCCACCCACTGCGATCAACGGGGCTCCGGGGACGGCGTTCTCAAGGTCTGGTGCGGCGATCTTCACGCCGGAGGCCGCGAAGGCTTCGTCGATACTGCTGAACTTCTTCCTCGGGTCCCTGATCTCGTCGAGGGGCTGAGGGAGGAGGATGGCCCGGATGCTCGAGGTGAGGGGCCCCTCCTTTCCTCCTATGACGATGGTGTCGTCCGCCTTGAGGACGCCGTCGTATATGATGGCGTTTATTGTGGTCCCGAGGCCCACGTCCTCCGTCACCTCCAGGACGGTGCCGAGGGCGTGTCCCTCTGAGACCTCTAGCTTGTCCGCCATGTACTGCTGGGTGAGACCTATGAGCACTGTGAGCAGCTCACCGATCCCCTCTCCCGTCTTGGCGCTCACGGGGACGATCGCGATGTCCCTTGTGAAGTCCCGGACCCTGTCGAACCGCTCCGACCTGAATCCCTGCCGTGACAGGGTGCCCATCATCGTGTACAGCCTGTTGTCCAGGTCCTCCTTCACGATAAGCCCCTGCTTCGCGTAGGAGGCCAGGAATGGAGTGTCCGGGTTGCTCCTCCAGCCATCGATGCGGTCGATCTTGTTCGCTGCG
>JAUWDP010000146.1 GCA_030608725.1 Candidatus Bathyarchaeota archaeon | reverse complement strand
GTTTACTGGGTTGATTTTTCCCCCGGAAAGGGCTCCGAACCAGTAGGCAGAAGACCGGGCCTGGTGATACAAAGCGACATATTAAATGATAGCAAGTTAAACACGGTGATTATGCTTGCCATTACTTCAACGATGAAAATAGGAGAATTGCCGGGCAATGTCGTGTTGCGAAAGAGAGAAGCTAATCTTCCTAAAAAGTGTGTTGTAAATGTTACACAAATAAAATCTGTTGATAAGAATAGTCTTAGGGAAAAGATCGGGAGCCTTTCAAAAAACCGAATGGCCCTCTTCAAGTGGGGGAACGAGAGCAGGAAGAGCGCGGAGGCCAATGCTAACCTCAGCGCAGAGCTGAGGCGACTCGGGTTCCCCAGCTTCTCAGGCGGATTCTCCTACGCCCCCCTGGACTTCATAGGCGACTACCTGAGGGACGTGAAGAACGTCCTCCTCGACACCTTCAGGGTGCCCGACAAGGTGAAAGCAGCCGCTGTCGCCGTGGGCAACCTCATCATGGAGATGAACAGGGTAGCCGCGGAGTCGGCGCCCGAGGGTGCACGGGCCTTCATCCCCTTACACCTCAACGAGTACTTCTCCCCCAAGCAGTACGGGGAGTTCTACTGGCCGACGCTTAAACGTGTGGTCTTGGACCTCATCGACCTGGGCTTCATCCCCTATATCTTCTACGAGGGATACCACGACGCGCACCTGGAGACGATCCTGGAGCTCCCCAAGGGGAAGACGATCTCCAAGTTCGAGAAGACGGACCTGAGGAAGGCGAAGGAGGTCATAGGCGACCATTCATGCATCGTGGGTGGGCCTCCTTCATCCCTGTTCATCGGGGGGACCCCGGCGAAGGTGGAGGAGTACGTCAAGGGCCTCTTGGAGGACGTGAAGCCGGGCGGAGGCTTCATACTGAGCCCGGCCGTCTCCATCCCAGGGAACGCGAGGCCCGAGAACGTCAGAGCCCTGCTCAAGGCCGTGGAGAAGCACGGGGTCTACTAGGGGACCCCTCCATCCGAATTTTTATTTACATTGAGCCTCCTATTCCATTGGATCACCAATGGTCGACCCCACTAAATTGAAGAACAGGATAGCGAGGATAATCGCCGCCACCAGGTTCCCCTTCGTGGACCAGGATAACTGGTCGGACGGCAACACGACAACAGTTAACGACGAGACAAAGCGCTACGGGATTAAATGGGGGAAGGGCATCCTCTACCCCAGCATAGTGGTCGCCAACCCGGACGGCTCCATAAGGGAGTTCGGGCTGGTGGAGGGGGCTGAGGACATCTCCGAGGGGAGCCTTGAGAGGTGGAGGGCTCTCTCCGACGTGGCGCCATACGGCAGGGAGCACAAGAAGATGTTCCTCTACGTCCCCGAGGGTTACGAGGAGAAGACATTGAGCCTCCTGGAGGGGAACGGGATCGACTACGACGGCATAAGGGCTTACAGGGTCGAGAAGCAGTCCCTAAAGATCCTGCCCTTCAAGACCCAGAACGACGAGTACGACCACACGGTGACCTAAAAAATCATGATGAGGGAGGACTGAGCGTTTATGGTTGAAGCGGAGAGGCAGAGGCACAGAGTGACCCGGATCATCGCGGCGACGCGGTTCCCTTTCCTGGACCAGGAGGAGAGCAGCTGGCCGCCCAGCTACCAAACCATCGTCAACGACGAGCAGAGCAGGTTCGGCCTGAAGGGGCCCGACGACGTGGGCATCGTCTACCCCAGCATAGTGATCCTCAGGGGCGACGGCGGAGTCCAAGAGCTGGGAATGGTGGAGCCAGCGAAGAACGTGACCCAGGAACGGGCCAAGGTCTGGCAGTTCCTCAGCGACTCGGCCAGCATCGGGCGGAGGGTGAAGAAGCTCTTCATCTACGTGCCCCACGGCTACGAGGAGAAGGCAATGGAGGTCCTGGAGGGCAACGACATCGAGTACGACGGCCTCCGAGGCTACGGCGTCGTGGACGGTAACCTGAAGGTATACCCCATCAAGAGCCACGACACCCCCACAGACCACCGTTAAACCCCATATTTTTTCCTTACTTTACGTTCGAATGAACTTCACTCCGCACGCTACCATATCCAAGCAGTAAAAAGCCACGTGGCACAGAGATACAGGAGAAAAAGGACGGTCAAGACGTGAACACGATTGCCCACGCGCTGTTCGCCAACTTGCTACTCCTGCTGGGGGCTCCGGAGATGGCTACGCCCACGAACCTCGTAATCAACGCGTTGGCCGGGGTCGCCGTGGACCTGGACCACATACCCAGCCTGGGGAAGGCCGTGAGGACCCTGAGGTTCGGCCAGTCGTCCAGGACCCGCTGGCACGAGCTCCAGGGGCTCCTGGCGTCCATGCTCATCTCGGTGCTGGCCACCCTCTACTCGCCCGAGCTGGGGCGTGTCATCCTGATGGGGGCGGTGAGCCATTACTTCCTGGACCTCGCCACGAGGCCAACCAGGCCTCTATATCCTCTGAGCGATGCGACGGTGTTCCTGGAGATGGCCCCCATGAGCCTTCGGGGGCTGTTCGCGTACGACACGGTGCTCACGGTGACCATGGGGGTGATATGGCTTTGGAGCCTGAACGGCTTGGGCCTGCTGCAGCTGTGAAGCGGTGGTTCGACAAGCTCCTGGGGAGGCTCCCGTTCCTCTCTGAGCTGAACCCGGACCAGCTCTCCGGACTCGGCCTGCTTCTCAGCCTCGCCGTCTACTACTTCCTCTCCAGGGAGATGATCGGGGCCTCCATCTTGGTCCTGTTCGCAGCGCTGTTCCTCGACGTCCTGGACGGCGTGGTGGCGAGGGCGCAGGGGAAGGCCTCGGAGGAGGGGTGGGTGGTGGACGTCGCCGTGGACAGGGTCAGCGAGGCCGTCATCTCCCTTGCGCTGAGCCGTCTGGTGGTCCTTGCTGTGGCGTTCAACGTCGCCCTCAGCCTCTACAGCCACATGTCCAGGAGGCACCTGATAATTCCGGTGAGACAGGTCCTGCTCCTCGCGCTGGTGGTGTACTACATTGCGGGGGTGGGTGGGTTCCATCTGTTCCTGGATGGCATCCTGTTCCGGATGTGAAAAATATCAGGTTTTCTCCGACATGGACCTCTGGAGGGCCTTCGCCCTGTCCACGACCTCCTGGAGCTCGTCCAGGGTCATCCCGTCGGGAAGGTAGAGGGGGTCGGCTACGTCTCCCTCGTCGAACCTGTCCCAGGTGACCTCGTCCATCTCGTCCCCCATCTGGTCCCAGAGGGGCGAACCGGGGTAGGGGGTGCAGACGGAGTAGGTGACGGGGAGCCCCAGCTCCTCCATAAGGGCCAGGGTCTTCTCCTCGGATTCCACGGTGCTCCCGGGGAGGCCGATGACGAAGAAGAGGTTGAGTTCGTATCCGATGTCTCGGGTGATCCTGACGGCTTCCCTGACCTGGTCGACGGTGATGTCCTTCCGGATGTTCCGGAGTACTCTGTCGTCGCCCGACTCGACGCCGAAGTGGATGGAGTAGAAACCGACATCGTACATGGCCTGCATCAGCTCCTGGGTGACGTGGTCCACCCTCATCCCGTTGGCGAGCTGGAATGTGAGGTCCAGCCCTTTCTCTCTGATGAGCTTGCAGATCTCGTGGACCCTCTCCCGGTCGTGGGTGAAGTTGTCGTCTACGATCTGGATCTCGTTGAAATCCATCTCCTTGAGCTCAGCCATCTCCCGGACCACGTTTCCCGGGCTCCTGGTGCGGTGGCGGACCCCGTTGTTCACCCTGGTGCAGAAGGTGCAGCGGTGGGGGCAGCCCCGGGAGGTGATCATGGAGGCCACGGGGGTCTGTCTGGCCTCGAAGTTCATAGACCACTTGATGTACTCGTTCAGGGGGAAGAGGTGGCGGGCCGGGGATGGGAGGGCGTCGAGGTCCTCGACGTAGACGGGCTCGGTGTCACCAGCTATCTCGCCTCCGTGCCTGAATGAGACGCCGTTGAGAGCCTTCATCTCCGGGCCCATCCCCTTCGAGAACAGGTGACCCAGGAAGTCTGGGAAAGTCTGCTCCCCCTCCCCCAGTATCACGGCATCTAAGGCCCCGCACTCTTTGAGGGTCCTCCGTGGGAGGGCTGAGACGTGGGGGCCGCCGAGGATGACGGGCGTGTCGGGGGAGTCGTCCTTGAGGGCCTCGGCGAGTACGTAGGCGCTGGGGATGGTCCAGGTGAGGGCTGAGAGACCGATGACGTCTGGGTTGAGCCCCAGGACGGCGTCCTTCACCCTCGCAGCGTCGAACT
>JAUWDP010000050.1 GCA_030608725.1 Candidatus Bathyarchaeota archaeon | reverse complement strand
GACGTATCCCCTCTCCCTCAGGTTGTGGTAGACGGCGTATTTCATGTCCAGCCTCTCGAGGATGGCCAGGGTCGCCTCCCTCAGCTCGTCGAGGGTCACCTCTGTCTTGTCGGGCCCTGAGACCACTTGGATGAGCTCCTTCTCCAGCAGGTAGAGGCCTTCGATGGGGTCAAGGACGAGAGGTGCCTCAAAGTCCTCCTGGGGCTTGGGTATGCCCAGGGGTTTCCCGTAGAATCCGTTGTTGTAGAGCCTCCTGGCCTCCGAGGGGTTCCAGACGATGAGCCTGCTGTCCGCGAATGCCTCGACGGTTATTGTTGTCTCGTCCACTTCGTCCAGCCCTAGAGTGCGAGGATCCTGATGAGGTCCGCCTCGTCCGCGGCGGTGTCAACCATCTCCTCCAGCTTCGTGGCGACGTCCCTCATGATGAGTATGAGGGGTAGCTCCGCATTGCTCGTGACGATGTCAATATCCAGTTTTCTGTGGATGGAGTCCACCTTCCGCTCTCCCGCTTCTACCTCGCTTGTCAGCTCGACTGAGCGTTCCGAGTTGAAGCCGAGGCTGATGAGACTCTCCCTGAGCTTGATGAGGGTGTCGAAGGCGGCGTCGGCCATCTCCACGAGGCCCACACCGATGTTTGAGGGGACCTTCCAGTTTCTCTCCCCGATGGCAGCGAGACGGACACCTGTGGACTCGATGAGGTCTATCACCTCGCCTGCCTTGCTGATGAGGCGGTAGAGGTCCTCCCGGTTGAAGAGGAGGTTGCCCGTCTCGTGGAGTTCCTTCACAATGTTCCTCTTGATCTCCAAGGACTCCAGCTGAAACTTCTCCACATCGGCGAGGAGCAGATTCATGTCCGAGTTGTCGCCTTTCACAAGTTTATCGATCATCATCAGGACCTTGCGGTAGATCTCGACGACCAGCCTCGCGTGGTCCTGGCACATCATAAGCAGGTTACGGAGTGCCCTATCTTCACTCTCAACAGGAAAAACCATGTCAGCACCTAGAATTTAATTTTACACGTGTAATATGGTTGTATTGGTTATTAAGCGTTAAAGTTTTGAGAAGTGTATGATTTCTCTGAGATTTATAGTTACGAGTGGGGTTGTTCCGAGGTTTTTCGCGGGATCGTCCATCTGAGGTTAGGGTTCTCTCCTTCACTCACGCTTTTTATCCTTGCTGCTAGTCCACCAGTCGAGGTACTCGCTGTGCCGTCTCCTACGCTGACCGTCCTCGTCATCTCTTCGGTCGAATTTACGGTCCCTAGCTGCCGAGAGCTGGGTCTCCGTGAAGGTCATGCCGCAGCTCTTGCAGCTGTACATCCTGAGCTTCCTGTCCCAGACGAGACTCCCGCCACACTCCGTGCAGTAGTTGGGCATATCTACCATGCAATCTGATGAGGGGAAGATAAAAAGATTGGTGCGGGGACGTGACGCCTATGCCGGCTCGGGAGGAGGCGCGGCGATGTACCCCTGCTTCATCAGCAGCGCCACGATGTCCTGGGTCCGCTTGATGATGTACTCAGCGTGCTCGTAGAGCTCCTGCCTGCTCAGCTTCCTCCTGGCGACCCCCTGCTCTACGGCTTTTAGACCGGTGGCGACGGCCTGGCGGGGATAGATCTCCCACTCGTCCATGGACGGGATGATGTACTCCTCCGTGAGGCCCTTTTCATCAGCGTACTTGGCGAGCTCCTGGGCCGACGCGATGCACATCTCGTCAGTGATAGTCTTCGCCCGCACGTCGAGGGCCCCCCTGAAGATAGCGGGGAACACAAGGCTGTTGTTCACCTGGTTTGGGAAGTCGCTCCTGCCCGTGGCCATGACTTTCACACCGGCCTCCTTCGCCTCCCAGGGCCATATCTCGGGGACCGGGTTGGCACAGGCGAATAGTATGGGGTCGTCGGCCATCACCCTGATGTCATCGGGCTTGATGGTTCCTGGGCCGGGCTTCGAGGCGGCGATAGCTATGTCGCTTCCTTTGAACGCCTCCCTCATGTCGCCCGTCTTGCCCTCGCCGTTGGTCTTCAGAGTGATATCCCACTTGTACGTGCCCTCAAGCTCCTTCCGGCCTGGGTGCAGTATACCGGTGCTATCCACCACCGTAATATTCTTCGTGTTTACGCCCGCAGCCTCGAGGACGTAGAAGGTCCGTGTGTTGGCGGAGCCGCAGCCGACTATGGTGAACTGGGCCTCGTTCATCTTCTTACCCACGACCTTTAAGGCGTTGATGACCCCGGCGAGGATGACGGCAGCGGTCCCCTGCTGGTCGTCGTGCCAGACGGGTATGGGCATCTCCTTCCTGAGGCGGTCCAGTATGTAGAAGCACTTGGGCTTGGAGAAGTCCTCAAGGTTGATCCCTCCGAAGCTGGGCTCGATCCACTTGACGGCCTGGATCACCTCCTCCGGATCCTTGGTTGCTAGGCAGATGGGGAACGCGTCCACACCGCCGAGGTACTTGAAGATGAGGGCCTTCCCCTCCATCACCGGCATCCCTGCTTGGCCGCCGATGTCCCCTAGGCCTAGGACCCGGGTTCCGTCGGAGACCACCGCAACATAGTTCCACTTACTGGTCTGCTCGAAGGCCTTCTCGTGGTCTGCCTCTATCTCACGGCAGGCCTGGGCTACCCCGGGCGTGTACCAGATGGAGAAGTCTTGGAGGTTGCGAATCGCGCATTTGGGCATCACCTCCAATTTTCCCCTGTAGAACGCGTGGTATGGGGGCCCTATCTTGCTCCACTTTGAGGCCTTGGCTAAAAGTTCATCAGTATCGACTTTGTCGCTCAAAATCCATCTGATAACTTGGATCTGTGGCATATATAACAATTAAGTCTCCTGATGTCCCCTTCATGACAAGAGAGCAGATCCTGAGAGATCGTAGAGGTATTAAGTCGGCTTATCCTAACTTCTCTTTCAGCTCTTCTCGGACGTCGTCCTCCACGGGGCCCTCGTCCTCGATCATGTTGTGGAACGTGTTGAAGACCCGCTCCAGCTTCCTCCAATCGGGGACGTAGACACGGCTGAACCAGAGGCGGACGCTGTCGACGTCGTAGTCCTCGAGGTCCCATTTGTAGTCGTCGGCCCGCTCCTCCGAAACGGCGTGGGCAGAGCCGTAGGGTCCCTCGTGCTCCGGCGCCTCCAGGAGCATGATCCCGTCTGCGCCGTATGCGAAGGCTTGGAGCAGGTGGTCCAGCTTCAGCCTGGCGAGGGAGGGCAGAGGTATGATACGTATGCTGCTCGGGTAGCTCAGCCTAGCCAGTCCGGCGAGGTCCACAGCCGTGTAGGCAACCGCCCTCTCCACGAAGGCGACTATCTTGACCTCGGCAGTGGAAGACTCCAGGAGGCCCCTTATCTGGGAGTTGAGCTGGGCGTCGGTCAGCCCCTGCTGGTCTAAGGCGTTCTGGGGGCAAGCCGGAATGCAGGCCCCGCAGCCGCTGCACATTATCTCGTTGATCACGGGCTTCTCCTCGACGAGCCTGATGGCATTCTCAGGGCAGATGTCGACGCATTCTCCGCACCCGTCGCAGAGGTCAGGGTGTGCGAGGTAGGCCTTGTTGGGCTCTATCATCCTCTCGCCTGAGAGGAAGTTGACGACCTTCATGGCGGCGCCCTCTGCCTCCGCCGTGGTCGACTGGATGTCCTTGGGGCCTATGACTGCTCCGGCTGCGAAGATCCCGTCCCTCTTGGTGGCCATGGGGTCAAGCTTGGGGTGGCGCTCAAGGATGAACTGGTCCTCGTCCACGGGCACCCGGAGCATCTCAGCCAGCTTCAATGTCTCCTCGGTGGTGACGATGGGGGGGCAGAGGACGACTAGGTCGGCGGAGTTCTCCACCATCCTGTTGATCATCATGTCCTCACCCCTGACGAGAACCCTGTCGCCCTCGGGAACGATCTCCGTGACCTTCCCCTTGACGAACATGGCTCCCTTGTCCTGGGTGGTCGCGTAGAACTCCTCGTACCTGCGACCGGGCGCCCTGATGTCGATGTAGTGTATCCAGACGTCGATGCCCCTGTCCCGGATGAGCTGTGCCTGCTTCAGGGCATAGAGGCAGCAGACCCGGCTACAGTGGGCCTTCCCGACCTCGGTGTCCCTGGAGCCTGCACAGAGGACGAAGGAGACACTCTTCGCGGTTTCCCCGGTCTTGGGGTTAACTATCATGCTCCCCGTGGGACCGTTGACGTCGAGGATGCGCTCCATCTCAAGGCTGGTGACCACGTTCTGATACTTGCCATAGCCGTACTGGGCGAGGCTCCCGATGTCGTAGAGCTCGAAGCCAGTGGCGAGGACAATCGCCCCCACGTTGAGATCTACCTCTTTCCCGGGGTCGTCTAGGTTGATGCACTTCGGCGGGCAGGCGTTGACGCAGCTGTTGCACCTGATGCAGTGGTCCATGTCGATAGTGGCGACGCTGGGGACCGCCTGGGGGAACGGTATGTAGGCGGCCTTCCTCGGGGAGAGCCCCTCGTTGAACTCGTCGGGCACCGAGATGGGACAGACCCGGGTGCAGTCACCGCACCCGATGCACGCCTCCACGTCGACCCCCCGGGGCTTGAGCCAGACCTTGACGTCGTAGTCCCCAGGGACGCCTGAGACCTCCTTTATCTCCGCGTAGGTGAGGAGATCGATGTTCCTGCTCTGGTTGATGCTCGCCATCTTCGGGGTAAGGATGCACTGGCTGCAGTCGAGGGTGGGAAAGACCTTGGGGTACTGGATCATGTGGCCGCCGATGCTGGGGCGCTTCTCCACGAGGTGAACCTTCATCCCGAACTCCGCGAGCCTGAGGCTGGTCGTGATGCCAGCAACTCCGGCGCCGATTACGAGAACCTCGGGGGAGACCTTCATCGCCTTGGACTCCAGGGGGGTGGACTCCTTGATCCGGGCGATGGCGCCCCTGATGAGGTCCAGGGTCTTGAGTGTGGCGCCTTCGTGATCCTCTTTGTGGACCCAGCTACACTGCTCACGGACGTTCACTATCTCCAGAAGAGCTGAGTTGATGCCTGCCTGCTCCAGGTTGCTCCTGAATGTCTCAGTGTGCATGTTGGGGGTGCAGCATCCGAGGACGACTCTGTCGAGTTTGTGCTCCTCTACGGCGGCCTTTATGCTCTCTACTGAGGGGCTGGAGCAGAGATAGCGTTCCCTGTGGACGTACGCGACTTCGGCTTCCAGCTGATCTGCAACGCTCGGCACCTCCACTACGTCGCCTATGTTTCCCCCGCATTCGCACACCCAGACGCCGATTCTATGGTCCTCGTTCATTAATACTCACTCGTCAAAGCATCTTCAGCTGATGTTCCAAGGTCCTCTTTCCCCGGTACTCCGGGAGCAGAGTAGGGGCCTTCCTGTCAGTCTCGACCCCTGCATCAGCCAGCATCTTTTCGTAAACGTCCAAGTGGTCCAGTGTAAGATTGCCCAGGGTCGCCATCTTGGCTCGCTCCGCTGTGAACCTGCCAGCCCTCCGTCCGAAGACGTATAGGTCTAGCTGGCTGTTGCCCATGAGCCTGTTCTTGCCGTGGATTCCTCCGCAGACCTCGCCTGCAGCGTAGAGTCCGGGGACATTGGTCTCGCACTGCACGTTGATCTCGACGCCCCCGTTCTGGTAGTGGAGCGTCGGATAGACGAGCATGGGCTCCTCGCGGATGTCGATGCCGAACTTGTTGAACGTCCGGTACATGGCGGCGAACTCCCTCTCGATGGTTCCCTCGCCGTTGATGACATCGATGAGGGGCGTGTCGAGCCAGACCCCCCGCATCCCGGTGGGGGTAACGATTCCCTTCTCCCTCCCGTAACACTCCCTGATGAGGGCAGAGGCCTCGACATCCCTTGTCTCCAGGGGGTAGACGAAGAGCTCCCCATCCTTGTTCAGGGGCTGAGCGCCGCGGGCCCGGAGCTTCTCGGTGCAGAGCTGCCCGACTATCTGCGCGGGGTATGCTGCTCCAGTGGGGTGGAACTGGGTGGAGTCTAAGTCTCTGAGCTTCGCTCCGACGTGGTAGGCCATGACCACGCCGTCGTTGGTTGCGCCATAGTGGTTGGTGGTCTCGAAGCCCTGTATGTGGAGCCTCCCGAAGCCCCCCGTAGCGAGTATCGTGGACTTGGCCTGTGCGACCGTGTAGTCGTCGTGGTCCATGTCCCAGAGCACCGCCCCGGCGACCTGCCCTTTGTCGTCCATGACGAGCTCCACGGCCGAGGTGAATTCCACGTAGGAGATCTCCTTGTTGATGAACTCGTCGACGAGCACCCTCGTGATCTCGAGGCCGGTGTAGTCCTTGCAGCTGTGCATCCTCTTCCTGCTCGTCCCCCCTCCGGGGGCCAGCTGCATTGTCCCGTCCTCCAGCTTGTCGTACGTGACGCCCAGCTCCTCGTGCCACTTGATGACGTCGGGCCCCTCCTTGACCATCGCCTCCACGAGATCGGGCTTGTTGGCGTAGTGACCTCCTCCGATGACATCGAGGTAGTGGATGGTGGGGCTGTCATCGGGAGCGTCAGCTGCCTGTATACCTCCCTGGCTCATCGTGGAGTTAGCGTCCCCCAGCCTGAGCTTCTGGATCATCAAAACCATATCTGGGGCAACGCCATGCTCGATGGCGGTTAAGGAGGCGCTGAGGCCCGCCCCCCCTGCCCCTATGACCAGTACGTCCACATCGTAGGCGACGTCTGAAAGGTCGATGTCCCCGGGCCTTATGACGGGGTGTGCTTCTAGGGTGTCGGCCACCTCGTGGGGCATGAGCTCCCCGGCGCTGGAGCCAATCTTGAGCTTCCGCTTCTGGTCCATCTTGTAGTCGGGATGCCAGTCTCGGAGGATCTGCTGCTTCTCCTCAGCGTTCATCGTCCTGAGGGCCTTCCCAACCCGGTCGGGTCTAGTATTCTCCACCAGCTTGAGTAAGCCCTGCATGTATTCGGGGTAGCCGCTCACAGCTTCACCTCCCTGCTTTCGTATCGCTTCTGAAGCGTTTTCTTATCTGACCTCTTGAGCTCTTCAATATCGGCGTCGAACTCCCCGGCCTCCACTTCCTCTACACGTTTTAGGACGTGCTCCGTCGGGCCTATCATGTACCGGCTGTTTAGCCTCCTTGCGAGCTGCCCCACGTTGTATGGCACGATCTCTGCGGGACATCTCACCGCACAGAGCCCGCAGCTGATGCAGTCGAAGCTTAACTTGGCGGCCTCCTCAACGTCTCCCTTGAGGGAAGCCTGGACATAGTCCATGACCTGGATGTCCTGGGGGCATGCTTTTGTGCACGTGTTGCA
>JAUWDP010000338.1 GCA_030608725.1 Candidatus Bathyarchaeota archaeon | reverse complement strand
GACCCTCCTAACCATTATATGCATACACCTTCCCTTTTCTTCTCAGGATTCTTATGCCTGATTTCTCCGAGCAGAGGCAGCGGATGGTCCAGCGCTACATGAAGTCAGGGTACATCAGCTCGGATGCGATGGCGGAGGCTGTCCTAAGGGTGCCCCGTGAGGAGTTCATGGACTCAAGCTACGCCAGCTACGCCTACGTCGATAAACCCTTCCCGATACCAGGTGACGGGGGCCAGACAATCTCGGCTCCGTACATGTACCCCATCTTCTACGAGCCCCTCAGCCTGAAGGGGGGGGACAGGGTCCTGGAGATCGGGGCGGGCTCGGGATACGGGGCGGCGCTGGCACGGGAGCTGGTGGGCGAATCAGGGCTCGTCGTCTCTGTGGAGATAAACGAGATTACGTATCGATTCGCCCAGGCTAACCTGGACAGGACAGGATATCGAGACATCATCCTCGTTCTGGGAGACGGCTCCTTGGGACATGTAGATAAGGCTCCATATGATGCCATCTGCGTCACAGCGGCCTGCCCAATGGTCCCAGAGCCCCTCGTTGAGCAGCTGGGATCCCCCGGGAAGCTCATGGCTCCCGTGGGGAGCAGTTACAGCGTCTTCGGGCAGGACCTCGTGCTCATGGAGAAGGATAATGACGGGCGGATAAGCACGAGGACGCTCATGAAGGTCTCCTACGTACCCCTCATCGGCGAACACGGCTGGACCCGGAGTAGGTGAATAGATCAATTTTAAGGGAAGAAGGACACTGCTACGGTGATCAATATGAGGATCGGCGTCGTTTCCCGCCCGGACAAGGAGCAGGCTGCTGAGGTTGTCGGAAAAGTTGTGCGATTCCTCGAATCAAAAGGGGTCGAAACCATCGTGGAGACCGACACCGCCCTGATGATGGACTCCCCGGTGGAGAACACGGATCTGGGGAGGATCGACGCTGACTTCATGGTGACCATAGGCGGTGACGGGACCATCCTAAAGACCGCCATGCTGTTGAACGACCCAGGTATCCCGATCCTCGGCGTCAACATGGGGAGTAGGGGCTTCCTCACCGAGGTGTACCCCGACGAGGTAGAGGCCGCCCTTGAGAACATGCTGATGGGCGAATACGGCGTCGAGGAGTGCATCAAGGTGGCATCCAAGAGCCTTGACACGGATGACACGTACCCCGATGCACTCAACGAGATCCTCATCTCCTCATCCATGCCCTCCAAAATGCTGGACATGCGCCTTAGAATCGACGGCGTCCACATTATGGACATCCAGGCCGACGGCGCAATGGTCGCCACGCCAACGGGCTCCACAGCTTACAACCTCTCCGCCGGAGGCCCCATAGTCAAGCCCGGGGTCGAGGCGATGATACTCACCACGATCTGCCCCTACAGCTACTTCAGGAGCGTCGTGGTCCCCACGGACAGCCGGATCACCGTGGAGCTCATCAAGCCCAAGGCGGAGGGGATAGTCATCGCAGACGGGAGAGAGTACGCACCCATCAAGCCCCTCTCGGCGGTGGAAATCTGGAAGAGCGAGCACACGACGAGGTTCGTGAGGTTCAAGCCCTTCTACGAGAGGCTTGAGAGGCGGCTAATCTTCCGCAAGGTACGTTGACACAGGCTAAGAGGATCACCAATGGGGAAGGCCATAGTCCTGGACACCTCGGCGCTCATGATGGGCTACGAGGCATCAGAGGTTGAGGCTGAGCACTACACCGTTCCATCCGTCCGCGAGGAGATGAAACGGGATGACATCCGGAAACTTAGGTTAGACAGCGCCATCGACGCCGGACGCATCACCGTGAAATTCCCGGACCCCAAGTATCGAGCCGAGGTCAAACGAATCATCGGGGAGATGGGGGAAGCGGACGCATTATCAGAGGCCGACGCCGAGCTCCTTTCTCTAGGGGCTCAACTGAAGGGAGAAGGGTGGGAGACCACCGTAATCTCGGATGACTACTCCGTTCAGAACGTAGCGAGCGAGATAGGCCTTGGGTTCAAGGGTCTGGCCACGCAGGGCAT
>JAUWDP010000232.1 GCA_030608725.1 Candidatus Bathyarchaeota archaeon | reverse complement strand
CATGAGGTTGGTCGAGCCGTATACGGTCAGACCTGCCGAGTACATGGGCGTGATGGTCTCCACGTGCTTCTCCGAAAAGTCCACCATGGCCTCCCTTGCGTCGAGCAGGGCATCCATCGCGTCCAGAATATATTTCCTCTGAACGATGTGGGAAGACGTGGTCCTCAGGTCCCCGGTGCTCCTGCCCACGTGGATCCTACCGCCTACGTCCCAACCCAGCTCAGTGATCAGGTAGGCTTCGCCGGAGTGGTCCTCTCCGCCCACCCTCTCCCTGGCCTCGACGACGCCTTCCTCGTCCATCTGCCTGAAGGCCTTGAGGATCTTCACCCCGTCCTCCCGGGGGATGATGTCCTGCTCGGTGAGCATGACTACGTGGGCCTTGTCGAACATGTGGTATGCGGTGTATGGGGGCTTCCCGTCCCATCCTTTCAGGGCTTCCTCGTACTCGGGGGCCATAGCCTCCATGAGGCGGCCTATGCCCGGCCTCTTGGCGAACCAGAGATGCCCTCTGTAATCATAATCCTCAGGTGATTTCTCGGACATCGGTATTCTCAAGATTAATGGGGTCAATGACTAGTATTTAATCTACAATTTCGTTGTGGCCTAGCTCGCCCAGGCTCCATCTTACTTGTCGCGTGGTCGTCTGTCAGCCTTGGAAGGGGATCGAGTGAAATGCGGGAGGATTGGGTACACGTCGGTTCCCTTGTTGAACTCCCTCGCGTTTTATCTCTCGAGCACCTTCTTGATTATGGAGTACAGCTTCTTGTAGGACTCCATGGACTTGACCACATAGTCGGCGGCCCCCCTCTTCATCGCCTCGACGGCGATGGTCAGGTCATCGTGACTCGTCATGAAGATGACGGGGGTCTCGACACCCCTCCTCCTGATGGCGTCAAGCGTCTCCAGGCCGTCCATCCCCGGCATCCTCATATCCAGAAGGATCAGGTCGAAGCTATTCGCCGTGCACCGCTCAAGCCCCTCCTCCCCAGACCCCGCCATCTCGGAGTCGAAGATCTCAGCGGGCTTGGAGAGCTGGAGGTAGCTCTTCATGATCTCGAAGTTCTGGTCGTCGTCCTCGATGAACAGGATCTTGACGGACTTTCTCTCAAACCACCTCTTCAGGTCCGCCGGGACGACGAAGCCATGGAGGCTCTCATACCCCGCCATCCTGAAGTCGAATGAGAGGCTGCACTCAAGGCACTCGAACCTGACCTCGGGCTTGTCGAACTCCCGGCTGCAGTCCCTGCACCTGAAGATGGAGCCTATTACCTTGGTCCCCTTCCTGGGATCGCCGTTGAGGGGCCTCTCCGGGTCGGACTCGACGGCCCTCCCGCACTTGGGGCACTTCAGCGAGCCGTCTTTCCTGAAGGCATCCTCGGCCCCCATGAAGCCGCAGAGGACGTGCTCAATGATCTTGACCCTCCTGACGTTGATGGACCCGCAGCTCCGGCACCCGAGGCGGACAGCTATCTTGGGGGAGTCGCACTTCGGGCAGGTGGCCACGGGGTCGTGCTCCTTCACGTGGATGAAGCCCTTCTCCGCCAGCGCGTCCAGGACATGCCTCAGCCTCTTCTCGCCGTAGGTCCGCTTCATCTCCTCAAGGCCCTCATAGGACACGCCGTCGGGTCCTATCCGTGGGGCGATCTCCCTGATCCTCAGCTCGAAGATTCCCTGGAGGACCGCCTTCTCCTCCTCGTCAAGCTTCTCAAAATCCCTGGTCTCAACTACATCCGCTGAGTCCTCTCTGGCCTCGCGTGCCGAGGTCGAGCCTAAGTCTGGGAGCAAGTCCAACGTAGACGCCCTGGGTTCCAGCTAGCGTATCGGAAGTTCGGATAAAAAAGACTCTGAATCAATAGTATAGATCAATACGCCCATCATATAGCACCCGCACTCGACGCTCCACGGCTCCTCCTGATCACCCGAGGGATAACCAGTGAGATAACCAACGCCATGGACGCGAACAAGGCCATGATCCAGAACGAGGCCTCAAGACTGAAGCTGTCGGCAATGTAGCCGGCTATTGCAGCAGAGGCTGAACCGAGGCCGAAGGCGAAGAAGAACATCACCCCGTAGGCAGCCCCCATAAGGCTGGGAGGCGAGACACGGCCCAGGAGGGCGGTCATAGCCGGCTGGTGCCCGTAGAGGGAGATACCGTAGAGGACAACGAAGAGGGGGACGCCGACGTAGGGCGAGGGGACGAGCAGCAGGATCAGCATGCTGGCTACCATGCCTGCAGAGGCGAATATCACCACCCTCTCGGAGCTGTACCTATCCGCCGCCTTCCCGCCCACGAGCTGACCCACGACCCCGAAGAACAGGAGGACGGAGTTGGCGATGGCCGCCGACTGCCCTGAAAAGCCCCTGTCAGCAGAGATGAACGCCGGGAAGAAGATCTCCACCCCCCTCTGGAAGAGCCCGAGGACGACGTTGAACATGATGATGACCCAGAGGTTAGGTACCTTCAGGATCTTGAATGGGGACACCCTCTCCGAGGCCTCGGGGAGAACGACGTCGGGCACCCTCAACAGCAGGAGACCGGCGACGACCGAGACACCGCCGAAGAAGGCGAAGGCGTAGCGCCAGTCCACGTAGACCCCGATGAGGTAGGCGACCGTGGGCGTGAACATCTGGCCGAGGCTGGCTGCCGCCCCGTGCAGCCCCATGGCACCCGCTGTGTTCACAGGGAACATCTTCGAGATGAGGGTGTTGGCGACTGGATGGTAGAAGCTCGCCCAGATGGCCAGCACATACATCCCGGCGCTGAAGACCCCGAGGCTCTTAGGGAGCAGGAAGATTGCCGTCGAAGCCCCAGCCAGGGCGATGCTTATGCCCGAGATTCTCACGTATCCGACACGATCAGAGAGGGGCCCGCCCACCAAGGCCCCCGCCCCGTAGAGCAGGAAGCTGACTGTCGCCACCCCCCCGATGGTCTGATATGAGACACCTAGGTCTCGGGTTATCTCCTCTAGGAGGGGGGGCAGTACAAGGAACAGGGAGTGATTCAGGGAGTGGGCTAGGCCCAGCAGGAGCAGTACGCCTGTGCCTCGATTCACGGTGTCCAATGCCTACAGAGACAGGTCGAGGGAAACATAAGCCTTGCAGTCCAATTCAGGCCTA
>JAUWDP010000344.1 GCA_030608725.1 Candidatus Bathyarchaeota archaeon | reverse complement strand
GAGGTTGATCATGGGGACGTTGAAGTAGCTGGGGGAGGCGTAGGCCATCTCGTCCAGCTGCTTCTTGGCGGCCTCGATGACCTCCCGGTTGTTGAGGCCGATGTGGACGTTGTAGAGCTGGGAGATCAGGTCAAGGTACTTTTTCCCCTTGGCGTCCCAGAAGTAGACCCCCTCGCCGTGGGTGAGGATGAGGGGCTTGTAGCCGGGGCGGGGCTCCCACCTCTGGACCAGGTAGGCCTTGGCGTCGGAGTGGAGGCGGTTGACCTCGTCCTCGGAATAATGCTTGTGAGTCATAATTATACCTAGAACATTCAAGCGTCGAACTTCACTTAATAATTACCCTCGGGTGGCTCCCTTCCCGGCCTACTAAGGAGAAAAGGATTGGATTCCGTTTAATATCTGTCTCATACGTTTCGCGCGCGAGCGAGGAGTGGATCCCGGACGCCCTTGAGGTGTTGATGAGCAAGCAGGGTCAAGACGGCAGATGGGTCCTCGAGAAGACCCCCAGCAACATGCACACCGGCTTCAGGACGAGGGGGAGGCCGAACAAGTGAGTGACACTGAACGCCATGAGGGTATTGAAGCGGGTCTATGGATAGGATCCGCCCTTGCGTCCCATTTATAGAGGACCGTTTCGGGAAGACATAGGATGACGTCGTCGAGGGTGGCCATCGTCAAGGGGCCTAGGGGTCATGAACCCGTTTACAAAGCATTAGATCTCATCGGTTACAGAGAGGCACTGAAGGGCTGGGATCGCGTCCTCATTAAGGTGAACTTCATCACGACGAAGGCGTGGGACTCGGGGGCCACCACCGACCCCGTTGTCGTGGAGGCCATCATCCGTAGGCTTCAGGAGCTACCCGTGGAGATCTTGGTGGTCGAGTCCGACGCGACGATAACCAACGCCACCAAAGCCTTCAAGGTGACGGGCATGGCGGAGATGTGCGAACGCAACGGCGTCGAGTGGATCAACCTCAGGCACGTCAAGGATCGGGTGGAGCTGCCCATCCCAGACGGGCTGGCCCTGAAGAAGATCATAGTTCCCAAGATCGTGGCGGAGTCCGCCGTCATCAGTGCCGCGAAAATGAAGACTCACAGCGAGACTCGGGTCACTCTGGGCATGAAGAACATGTTCGGCCTCCTCCCGGACAAGTTCAAGGGCAGGTATCACATGAGAGGGATGCACAAGGTCATCCTAGACATCAACACCGTGTTGAGACCGGCGCTGACCATCATTGACGGCTTCGTCGCCATGGAGGGGAGGGGGCCGGTCCACGGGAAGCCGGTCCAGATGGACACCATCATCGCGGGGGCGGACCCGGTCGCCACGGACTCCACCGCAAGCAGGATAATGGGCTTCGACCCCCACGAGATCGGCCACATCAGGATGGCCCACGAGAAGGGCCTCGGTGAGATAGACGATATCGATGTCCTGGGTGACGGCATCGAGAACGTCAAGAGAGTGTTCGAGAGGGTCTAAACCTCAGAAAAATCCCGGGTCATCTTGATGACCTCGCGGAGCTTGAAAGGATAATTGTCGGCCAGTTCCTTCGCTTCGAGGGGCGAAAAGCCCGAACCTATCAGCTCCCTCTTGAACTGGCTCAAGGCCTTCCTCCGTTTAAAGTAATAGCTGGATAGAAGACCGGGGAAGCTGAACATCATTTTAATGACATATAAAATGGTTCGAAGGGATCTCAGTATGCTCACGGAAGTTTTACTCCTCTCTGGGGTGTACGCCGAACCTGGCTTCCTTCATGATGCCCTGCCAGTTGGTCAGGGTCTGCAGGTACTCCCGAGTCATGGCCATGGCATCCTCCTCCGGGATGCCTCCCTCGACCAAGGTCTTGTGGAACTCTGCGACCGCCTTGCCCATGTTGGCCGCTGATTCGGGGGAGAACAGCGAGTCCAGTATCCCCCTTATCATGGCCGGGACTTTGTCTGATATCGTGTCGAAGATGGCCGCAATGTCCTCAGGGTCATC
>JAUWDP010000305.1 GCA_030608725.1 Candidatus Bathyarchaeota archaeon | reverse complement strand
GAGCAGGCCCGACGTGGTAGCCATCTTCCCGATCACTCCCAACACGACGCTGATCAACGGGGTGGCGGAGCTCACCGCCTCGGGGAAGATGACGGCGAAGAACGTGACCGTGGAGAACGAGCATGCGGCCCTCAGCGTGGTGGCAGGGGCGGCGGCGGCTGGGGCTAGGACGTTCACGGCGTCGGCTTCCCAGGGCGTCGTCCACATGGAGGAGGTCCTGTGGATGATCCCCGGGAGCAGGCTCCCCCTGGTCATGGCGATCTGCAACAGGTCCATCTCCAATCCGGGCAGCCTCATGTGCAGCCACAGCGACTCCCTCCTTCAGAGGGACAACGGCTGGCTGCAGCTCTACTGCGAGGACGCCCAGGAGGTGATAGACACCACCATCCAGTCATACAGGATAGCAGAGGACAAAAGGGTCCTCCTGCCCATCCACTTCTGTCTGGACGGGTACGTCACCTCCGCATGCGCTATGCCCGTCAACGTCCCCGACCAGGATAAGGTGGACGTGTTCCTGCCGCCCTACGACCACGAGCACTTCTATCTGGACCCAACCAACACGATCAGGCCGGAGCCTGGCCTACCTACGTATCGGGGGTACGAGACTGAGCAGAGGTACATCATAGACGAGGCGATCACCGGGGCGAAGGAGGTAATCAAGGAGGTCAACGACGAGTGGGGCAAGATGTTCGGCAGGAGGTACGGCAACGGTCTCATCGAGGAGTACAGGACTGAGGACGCGAAGGGCGTCCTGGTCACCATGGGCTCCATGACCGGCACCGCCCGGGTCATCGTGGACCAGATGAGGGACGAGGGGAAGCCCATCGGCCTCGTGAAGCTTAGGACGTTCAGGCCCTTCCCGACGGAGGAGTTCAAGAGCATTGGAGAGAGGGTCGACGCCATCGGCTTCGTGGACAGGAACTTCAGCCACGGCGCAGCCAGCGGAGGGGGCATAGGGGTCGTCGAGACCTCACGGGCCCTCTACCACCTAGACGAGCGGCCGCCCCTCCTGGGCTTCATAGCGGGCATCGGGGGAAGGGACGTCACCTACGAGAACTTCAGGTACATGGCCGAGAAGGTGCTCAAGGCGGCGGAGACCGGGAAGGTCGAGAAAGAAGTGGAATGGATACAGCTGATGGAGTGATATGAGATGGCGATAGAAGAGAAGCAGATAATCCTCCCGGGAGGCAACACCTGCCCGGGGTGCACGGGTCCCATTGTCCACAGGTTGATCTATAACACCCTGGGGAAGAACGTGATCCAGTTCGGGGGCGGAGGATGCGGCGGAGGCTCGCCGAGGGACGTCCCCAGCTATAGTTTGCACCACTCCGGTGTGGCCTCAGGGGCCACGGGGATCGTGAAGGCGTTGGAGGCGCAGGGTCGGACTGATATCACCGTGGTCGCGATGGCCGGCGACGGAGCCGCGTCCAACACGAGCTTCGGGAAGCTCTCCGCAGCTGCGTTGAGGAACGACAACATGATTTTCTTCACCCTCGACAACGAGGCCTACATGAACACCGGTGTTCAGAAGAGCGACCTGACGCCCTACAACGCCTGGACCCGGACGACGCCCCTGGGGAAGAAGACCAAGAAGATGGACCTCCCCATGATTATGGCCTACCACTATATACCCTATGTCGCAACGGTAACCCCGTACTACCACATGGACTTCGTGAGGAAGCTGAAGAGGGCGAAGGAGATCGAGGGGTTCAAGTACTTCCACGTGCTGCAGCCGTGCCCAACGGGGTGGCGCCACGACCCCGCCAAGGCCATCGAGATGTCCCGGCTGGCGGTGCAGACGAAGATCTGGCCCCTGTACGAGATCGACGACGGTAACTTCAAGATCACGTACAAGCCGAGGGAGTTCAAGCCGGTCTCGGAGTACCTGGGCCCGCAGCGGAGGTACAGCCACCTCGACGACGGAATGGTCGAGGAGATCCAGAAGATGCAGGACGAGGACTGGGAGAGGGTGCTGAGTAGGGACGGCATCAACATATGGTGATACCCAGATACCATTTTTTGTAAACGCCTGTTCCCCTATTCCCCACTTTTATTACATGAACGGGGATTCCGAGGGCAACCTATCTTAAATATTATAATCTAAGTGCTACCCCTTACCCCTGTGACTTAGCGATGGAAAGTATTCTTGAGGATATAAGAGTCTGTGACCTGTCCCACGTCTGGTACGGCCCGTGGACCACCATGATGCTGGCCGAGATGGGGGCCGAGGTCATCAAGGTGGAGCCCCCGTGGGGAGCCCTGGGACGCATCGAGGAGTACGGCCCTATGTACGGGAAGGCCTCCTCCAGCTTCCACCACCTCAACCTGAACAAGAAGGGGATGGTCATCAACCTG
>JAUWDP010000373.1 GCA_030608725.1 Candidatus Bathyarchaeota archaeon | reverse complement strand
GCTGTGATGATGGACTCGGCGGTCTCCTCCGGGAGGGTTTTCCGTATGCGAGTGTAGAGGGCCGGGGCGTTCTCCCGCCCGTAGTAGATGGAGGGGGCGAGGAGCAGGGGCCGGGTGTATCCCTCGGTGGGGGCGCACTCGTCGACGAGGTGGGTGTCACAGAGGGGGCGGGCGTCGAGGAAGGGCTTTAGGGCCTCCCGGTCCGCTGCGTCCCAGGCCTCCATGCGGAAGCTGAGGTCGAGGGGGGTGGGCGCGTTGTTGAGGAGGGTGGCGACCCTACTCAGCCCTGCGTCATGCAGGGCCCTCCTGAGGAGGTGCATGTGGAAGTAGAAGACGGTAGAGTCCTTGGAGACGGCGGCGAGGGGGAAGCCGTTGTCGTACGCCAGCCGGCGGAGGTCGGCGAGGCTCGTGAAGAAGTCCCGGAGGAGCACGGGGTGGTGGCGGTACTCGCGGATGGCGTAGGGGAACCGGGCGATGTAGAGGCTGCCGTCCAGGAGGACCAGTGGTCTCAGGCCTCGGTCCAGGGCCTTCCGTGCTGCCTGTGCCGCCGCGTCGTACTCGGCGATGGTGCGGGCGTACCCCGGGATGAACCCCCTGTCCCGGTTGTCGTATGTGTCCTGAATGTGGATCTTGACCGTCTTGGATAGGGAGGGCTGCTGCCCGGGGGTGTGGGTGATGGCTAGGGCCCGGGCGACAACGATGAATCTTCCGTAGGCGTACCGGGACTGTTGGACGCCCCCGTCAACGGAGATGAGGGCGTGGGGGCGATCGTCGGTGTCCGCTTCGTGAGGGGTCCAGTGCTTCAGGAGGGTGTCGGAAAGGGCGGGGAGCGCCCCGGGTTCCTCCTGGTCGGCCTGGAGGTCCTTGGTGACTCGTTCCAGCTCTGTGTAGAACTCGTCGAAGAAGAGGTCACGTACCTGAGACATTCCGTATCGCCTGAAGATTATGTTTCTAGGCTTAAATCTTTGAGAGGTGGATGAAAGTGCTCAGGGGGAGGGTTCTAGCTTATCCGGAGGATCAACTGGCTGCTCTGATCGCATGTGAATAGAGATATTAGCGTTAACGCTGTAGGGCATAACATGGTTGATTTTTCGGAGATACTTGAGAAGGTACCCGACTGGAAAGTGTACTATACGGTCGATGAGCTGCATGAGAGCTCGGCTAGGCTCGCGAACGAGTACCCCGACCAGGTGGAGCTCATGGTCCTGGGGAGTTCCGCCCAGGGCGAAGACATCGACTGCCTGAAGATCGGGGACGGCAGGTACAACGCGCTGATCCACGGCTTCCCCAACTGCGAGGAGCCCTTCGGTCCCGGGGGACCGGTTTCTCCAATCGGTCCCTGAGATCCTGTTTCACTTATTCCACGTGGAATAATCATATATGAAACGGATACGGACAGAATTACCGATATGACTACGGCAGCTATCAGGGTCTGTACACTAAACTTGCTTTCACTCATACTTGGTCACTTTCCTTTGTCTTGGCGCGCGCGCGCGCGTACTTTGGCTGAACAGA
>JAUWDP010000247.1 GCA_030608725.1 Candidatus Bathyarchaeota archaeon | reverse complement strand
GTCCTCCTGTAACTTACTCTGGGGCTTCTGGGAAAATAAAAGACCTCTCCAAGAGGCCCTCCTCGCGGGCGACCCTCTCGATGAAACGCCTCGTGCCGGAGGGGACGTTCATCCGCTCAAGCTCGTCGAGGCGAGCCCAGGTCGCGTCGCTGGCATCGGTGGAGGCCTCCAGCTCTCCCCCGACGTACTTGCAGAGGAATTCACAGAGGACGTAGTGGAAACGTATCCTGTCCTCCTCGTCTCTCACAATGGAGTCAAACGTCGTGATGAGCCTGAGGGGGCTCGCCGTGACGCATGTCTCCTCCTCCACCTCCCTGACGACCGCCTCCTTCACGGTCTCCCCCAGCTCCACGACCCCGCCGGGGAGGCCCCAGCGCCCGTAGGAGGGCTCGTTCCCCCGCCTGACGAGGAGCACCCTGCCCTCGACGAAGACCATGGCCGCCACGCCGACGACAGGGGATGACGGGTATTCACGCCTCGTTTCCCGTTCCACCCCTCAGAACTGATGACTGCTTCCGGATTCCAGAGCCTTCAAGTTGACCTCGCGCATCGACTGACGCATCAGCGCGTTCACAGCCTCCCTGAGATCATCCAAGCTGACGACCTCCGACAGCCTCGACAGAGCTCCCAGGAGAACCATGTTCGCCACTATCGGGTTACCCAGTTCAGTGGCTATATTCGAGGCCGGGAGGTGTTTTAAGTCGACGTCGCTCCTCGCCTCGCCGTCACCCAATGACTTCAACACGGCGGAGTCGACGAGAACGAGGGCGTCCTCTTTTGCCCTGGCCTGATATTTCTTGAATGCCGCGGGGGACAGCGCAATGAGGATATCCGCCTTGTCAAGCTGGAGGTCGTAGATCTCGGAGTCCGAGACGATCACCTCCGATCTGCAGCTACCCCCACGCGCCTCCGAGCCGTAGCTCCTTGTGAACATCACCTCTTGGCCGGCCCGGAAGAGGGCCTCCGTCAGGAACTCACCGGCGGCGATTATACCCTGTCCGCCGGTCCCCGAGATCAGTATCCCAGTGTACACGTCCCTACCCACCTCCCGCTTTCCTGATGACTTCCCGCAGTGACTCTGTGTACTCGGGCCTCTCATCCCTAACGAATACTCCAAGCTCGATCTTCCCCTCAATGCTCCCGAGCAGCCTCTCAACGGAACCCAGCGAGGACACCTCCCTCAGGTCCACCTCCGGCTTCGAGGTCACCTTGACCACCCTTCCAACATCTATTCTATCCACGGCCTCAGCATCAATCGACGGGAACTTCGTCTTGATCTCCTCTAGGGTCTTGTCTAGAGTGTCCTTTGGGATGGCGTACCGGATATTTTCCCGGATCGTCCTTCCTTTGACGTGTGTGCTTTCGTCCAGCATCTTCAGCATCCTGACGGGGAGCCTGTGGACCGCGTCCCGCATGTTGAACATCCGCCTCTGCTGTGTCGGGCACTGGGTGAGCACCTCTATGAACGAGAAGCCCTTGTTCTGGATCGCCTCCTTGATGCTCCTTGTCAGCTCTACGACGTTGTTCACGGACCACCTGGCGACGTAGGTAGCACCGGCAGCAGCGACGAGCCTGGTGATATCGAAGGGAGTCTCCGGGTTCCCGTACGGAGACGTCACAGTTGTCTCCCCGTGACCTGTAGTAGGGGCTATCTGCCCACCCGTCATCGCGTAGCTCATGTTGTTGACGAGAATCGTGGTGATATTGATGTTCCTACGCGCCGCGTGGATCAGGTGGTTCCCCCCAATCCCGGCCCCGTCCCCGTCACCAGTAAACACCACGGTGACCAGATCGCTGTTGTAGACCTTGGCGCCCGTCGCGAAGGCGAGCGCCCTGCCGTGGGTCGTGTGGAGGGTGTCCCCGTTGAAGTTGGGGCTCGGGATCCAGGCGGAGCATCCGATCCCCGAGACGCAGAGCACCTTCTCCTTGGTGATCTCAAGATCGTCGATGGCCCTCACGAAGCAGTTCAGGATTGTCCCATTCCCGCAGCCGACGCAGAACGCCGACGGCTGGCTCCGGACGTATGTGTCCCTGTAATAGCCCAGTGGCTTGACGGACATCATGTCATCCTCCCTATCGCCTGAGAGACCTCATCCACCATGGGCAGAACTCCCCCAATCCTGGAGAGGAGGTGGACATCGGCTCTGCCACAGGCAACCCTCTCAACTTCCCGCACGTACTTGCCGACGTTCATCTCCACGACGAGTATGTCCCTGACCTGATCCGCCAGGTCCGAGATCAGCCCCTCCGGGAAGGGCCAGATCGTGCGAGGCCTCAGCAGCCCCACCTTCACGCCCCTATCCCTAGCCTTCTTCACCGCCCCGTAGCACGGCCTAGCCGCGGCTCCGAAAGAGATTACCGCTATCTCCGCGTCCTCCATATCCACGGCCACGGTGTCGGCTATCTCCTCCGCTCCCAGGATCTTCTCCCTGATCCTCTTCACTTTCCTCTGGTGATGTATCGGGGCGTAGTCCCTGACCCCTGTGGGCCTGTGGGTGGAGCCCGTCACCAGGAGGTTGTGCCCCTCCCCGAAGCGGGGCATCTCGGGCACCCCGGAGGGGTCATCGGTACCGAATGGGGTGGAGTCTGGACTCGTTGGTCCACGACGGTCCGAGACCTCCACGTGCTCCGGGACCACCAGCTTCTCCTTGATGTGGCCGATCATCCCATCAGCCATGAGCATGACGGGCGTCCTGAACCTCTCAGCGAGGTCGAAGGCCCTCACCGTCAGGTCGAACATCTCCTGCACGGACCAGGGGGAGAGGGCGATCACCTCGTAGTCCCCGTGGGAGCAGTACTTGGCCTGGTAGATGTCCTGCTGGCCCGGGAGGGTCGCCTGACCCGTCGAGGGGCCGCTCCTCTGGACGTTCACGACGACGCACGGGGTCTCCGTCATGTGAGCGTACCCAATGTTCTCCTGCATGAGGCTGTACCCCGGCCCCGACGTGGCGGTCATCGCCTTCGCACC
>JAUWDP010000135.1 GCA_030608725.1 Candidatus Bathyarchaeota archaeon | reverse complement strand
GATGACGTCGACGTGGTCAGTCTTCCTGCTCTCAGGATACCTGTATGGGCCTGTGGAGCCATCATCTTTCAAGTATGATCACGGGGAAGATTCTTCACATGATGTATTTTAAGTTGGGCGTCGACCCAGGGCAGTCCCCGTTTGGCTGCTCCTAGGCATTTGGAGATAGACGAGGTGTAATCTGTGTCTCAGAAATGGAATAGAGATCAACAAATGAAGCAAGAATCCATGACCCTTTAACTGCTCCAAGATTCCTCAGGAATCTGTGAATTGATATGGGGGGCCAAGATTCCTACAGGAGCCTGAAGGAGAAGATGACGGACATCGAAAAGATCAGATCGAGGGGCAGCTCCCGGATCGACCTGGGGCTGGATCAGATATAGGTACTGCCTAAGAAGCCACGCTGACCCACGACACTTCTTATCTGTTCTCTATTCCAACCGTCTAGATGAAATCATAGAAGGGTTAGGAGGACCTTCTCACCTCTGCCTATGCCCAGCCTCTCCCCCGCGTTCCCCTGGTTGACGGCGAACTCCATGTACCCACCGCCGGCGACGAGGAGCAGGAGGTCGCCCTCGGGGACTGCCGAGAAGCGTCGGACGTAGGGGAGGGTGAACTCATTCTCGGATATCTCGACCTTGAACGTTGAGCCCTCAGCTGCCCCCAGCCCATCCAGGACTTCATAGGTGACGTTGGTCACTAGGTTCCCGAACCCGTCGACGTGGATCACCGTCGCCTCGACGACGCCGTCCTCCACCGTGGACTCGTACATGGGGGACCTGATGTAGTCCTCGACCTCGTGGCCGATCTCCTCGGGGTCTACGCCCTTGGCTAGCAGGGCTCCCGTGGGCCCGAATGTGTCCCTGCCGTCGAAGACATCCGACAGCTTCTCGGGGAGGAGATCCCTCTTGGATATCCTGTAGACCTTCTCGACGCCGAGCCTCTCCGCCGCGGGGGCAAGGAGGCCGTTGTCGGGGCCCACCAGGTAGGCGCCCTTCGCCTTGATGATGATGGCCCCCCTCTCGCTCCCCACGGTGGGGTCGACGACGCCGACGTGGACGGTGTCCTCCGGGAAGTAGGGGACGCTCCTGGCCATGTGGAATGCCCCCTCCTCGATGCTGTAGTTGCCGACGTCGTGGCTGACGTCGACGAGGGTCGCCTCAGGGAGGATCTTGAGGATGGCGCCCTTCATCTCGGCGACGTATGAGTCCTTTATCCCGTAGTCGGTTAGGAGTGTTATCACAGGCATCTCTGACACACGCAATACGACGATCTGCGATGATAAAAAGATGACCCGTTGCGCCCAATCCGAATATATAGATGAAGGGATATGAGTTGACCGAAATGAAGCTAGTTATATTCGGACCGAAGAGGCTCGGCGCCCTCCTGGAGGACGGTTCTATCGTCGACCTTAACCGGGCCTACGAGGCTCTCCTCGCCGATGACGGCGTCCCTGGAGCCAGGGCCAAGGCGTCGGCCAAGGTCCCCACCTGCCTCCTGGCCTTCATCGAGGAGGGGGAGAAGGGGCTCAAGGCCGCTGCCAAGGCGATAGAGTACGTGAAAAACGGGGCTACCAAGACGGCTTGTGGCCAGAAACTACTGTACAAGGGGGACAAGGTGAAGATCCATGCGCCGCTCCCCAGCCTCGCATCACGGATAACGATGGCTGGCGCCAACTTCTTCGATCACTCCGCCGGGATGACCACGATGATGTCTGGGAAGCAGATAACCAAGGAGGAGCTGAAGAAGCAGCACGCGGAGGAGGGGGTAGCCGTCTGGGGCTTCTGGAAGCACGCTAGGAACGTCGTAAGCCCCGGGGGAACCGTCACCTATCCTGCCTCGACTGACCGCCTAGACTACGAGGTCGAGGTCGCCGCGGTGATAGGGAAGAAGGGGAAGGACATCCCCGAGGAGGAGGCCATGGACCACGTCTACGGCTACACGATAGTGCTGGACATGAGCAAGCGGAGCCAGGTCCCCCCGCCACCACCCACCACAGGAAGAGGTATGAGAGGTGGGCTGTTCCTGGGCAAGAACTTCGACACATCGGTGCCCATGGGGCCATGCCTCGTGACCGCCGACGAGGTGGGCGACCCCCACAAGCTGAAGTTCGGCCTCAACGTGAACGGCGAGGTCAGGCAGGACGGCTCCCAAGAGGACATGATACGGGGCTACCCCTTCTGGATAAACCACGTGAGCAACGACATGTCCCTCTACCCCGGGGACATCATCTGCGGGGGCACATGCGCGGGCACGGCGGCCGACACTTCCCCGAGGGGCCCTGACCGCAAGGCGAAGCCAGAGCTATTCCTGAAGCCCGGCGACGCCATCGAGGCGTGGGCCGATAAGATAGGAACGCTCAACGTCTCCGTGGTCGCCAAGGAATAGGGCTGCGAACTCTTCCGGATGATCTCAGATCATCCTCTTTTATTCACGATAACTATGTGAGCTGTTAAATAAACTGAGGAAAACTTCTAGCGATGCAAGTTGGGTAGGAACAAGAAGTACGACGGCTACAGCGCTTACCAGTACCTTGAGCCCGGGAGGGACTACAAGGAGTTCAGGCTGAGGGAGGCCATCGTCGACGACTGGCGGGAGCCCGTCCCCCTCTCCAAGGCTGAGGAGGAGCGCTTCGAGGATGTGATGGAGAAGAGCATCGTCATCGACCTCCACGCCCACGCCGACATCAGCCCCGCCGACACAGCGGAGTTCCGGGACTTCGACCAGGAGGGGAGGAACTTCCTCGCCTACGAGGCACTCAGCGTCTCTGGCCTCGACTGCGTATTCGACAACATGATGGATGGCTCATGCTTCATTAACACGAAGCACGGCTGGGACTGGAACGGCACCATCCATGACCTGGGGATGAAGCTCTGCGACATAGCCCACCAGGACTTTCTCGTCCACTGTAAGAGGGTTGAGGACATTGTCAGGGCCCACGAGGAGGGGAAACTGGCCTGGGTGGCTGTCATCGAGTCCGCCTCCTGCATAGAGAACGAGGTGGACCGCCTCGACATCCTCTACGGTCTGGGGATTAGGAGCGTAGGAGTCAATTACAGCGAGTCCAATATGCTCGGCTCGGGGCTCAAGGAACCGATGGACGGCGGCTTAACGGACTTTGGCTACGACGCCCTTGTCCGCATGAACAAGCTGGGCATCCTCGTGGACGTGAGCCACATCAGCGACCAGACAGCACTGGACACCGTCGAGCTCAGCGGGAAGCCCATAATCGTCAGCCACAGCGGGGTCAGGGCTCTCACGCCCACAACGCGCATGTTCCCGGACGAGGTAATCCAGGCCCTAGGCGAGGCTGGGGGGGTCATGGCCATCGAGGCTGCCCCGAACCTCACCGTCACCGAGAAGAACCCGCTCCACGGCATCGACTCCTACATGGAGCACATCGAGTACTGCATAGACCTCATCGGGATAGACCACGTCGGCTGCGGACCCGACACCAACTACGGTGATCACGTTGGCCTCTACCTTCATAACCTGGAGAACCATCCCAAGGAGGGCCTAGGCCACTACTCACGTCCCAGCGGCGGGAAGGAGAACAAGTACCTGGGCATAGATATGGACGTGGAGCAGCTGAAGAGGCTCAAGTACGTCAGGGGAATGGAGAACCCCTCCGAGTGCATGCAGAACGTCGCCAGGTGGATGATAAAGCACGGCTACTCGGACGAGGAGATAGCCAAGATCATCGGAGGCAACGGCCTGAGGCTGCTGAGAGAGGTCTGGTAGCTAATAAACGTGGAAGTGACGCAGAGGAATAGCCTCTTTTACTTCCTCCCCTTTTTTCATCTCTGAGATGCATAGAGACAGGTATTACGCCGCCGTCGACCTCGGGGCCACGAACGTCAGGGTCTCCTACGGGAACGCTGAGGGCCTCAGGGAGAAGATCACGGAGAGGACGGACAGGGAGAGCGGTCCGGAGGGGGTAGCCGATCAGATAATCCAGATGCTGGAGCTCCTCGACGCCAGGTTCCACGCGATCGGCGTCGGCTCCATCGGCCCCATCTACCTAGAGACAGGCTCAATCATCAACACTCCCAACCTCCCCTTCGAGAGGATCCCCGTGGTCGAACCCCTGAGAGAGGCCTACAAGGTCCCAGTGGGGATGCTGAACGACTGCTCCGCCGCCGTGGTGGGGGAGCAAGTATTCGGAGCCGGGAAGGGGCTCAAGAACCTTGCCTACGTCACCCTGAGCACCGGGCTCGGGGGAGGGGCCATCGTGGACGGGAACCTCCTCGTAGGGAAGGACGGGAACGCCGTCGAGGTGGGCCACCTCACCATCGACCCGAACTCATCTCTGATGTGCGGTTGCGGCTGCAAGGGCCACTGGGAGGCCTACTGCTCGGGGAGCCACATACCGGAGTACGCCCGGCTCCTCATAGAGGAGCAGGAGCTAGATGACAGCCACCTAATGAGCATTTCAGGCGGCGACCGTGCAAACATCACGACAGAGAGCCTCTACAAGGCTGC
>JAUWDP010000055.1 GCA_030608725.1 Candidatus Bathyarchaeota archaeon | reverse complement strand
GTGACGCCTTGGAGGCTGAGGACGCTACGGGCCTGGGTGAGACGACCGCCCCAGCGGGGTGAAAGGGCGAATAGGGGTCCATCGACGACCTGCAGGAGGACCCGGGTAGCCCGTATAGCTGAATGCCGCTTAGAACAGGAGGTGGGTTACGGCCGGCACACCGACCACATTGAACTGAATACCACGAAAAGTGATGTATTCGGTGTTCTGTGGCACCTGAAGAAGCAGGGCTACTCAGAGTACACGATTACCTTTGTGAGGAAGGCCCTGAAGGTGCTGGAACAAGGATGCGGGTTAGGTCACCCTGAGACCGTGAAGATATTCATAGCGGAAATGGGTGTAGCGGATTCGTACAAGAGGAATCTCTGTTACGCCTATGATCACTATCTCAAGTTGAATGAACTCACTTGGAAACGTCCACGATACTATGCAAGGGAGAAACTTCCGAGGATTCCCAGCGAGAAAACCATCGATATGATCATAGCGGCGTCTAGGCCGAGACTTGCGGTGAAGCTCAGTATCAGTAAGGAAACTGGTCTCCGACCTGTAGAGTTGCTCGCTCTGAAGGTGAAAGATGTAGACCTTGAGAAAGGAATCATATATCCGAGTACGGCGAAACACGGAGCAGCGAGAGCGCTCAGGGTTAAGACGAAGACACTGAGTATGCTCAAGGTGTTCATCCACAAGAACGACCTAGGTGTGAATCAGAGGCTGTTCAGACAGGACTCAGCGCAATACGCCAAGTCGTTCCGATATATTCGGAATAAAATTGCGAAGAATCTGGAAGACCCGTCTATTAGGACGATCCGTCTTTACGACCTACGCCACTTTTTCGCCACGAAACTATATCGCGACACAAAAGACATCCTGTATGTTAAAGCGCAGATGGGTCACAGGAAAATCGCAACCACTCTGAGATACACTCAGCTCGTGGATATGGGTGGTGATGAGTGGGTCGTGAAGGTCACCTCATCCATCGAGGAGTTCTCA
Source organism: Candidatus Bathyarchaeota archaeon (assembly GCA_030608725.1). Next base: position 6,055 of record JAUWDP010000055.1, on the reverse strand, counting down.
GCGCTGCTTGAGTCGGGGTTCGAGTATGTTTCGGACTATGAGGGCAGGAAGGTTCTCAGGAAGAGGAAGTAAACTTTTCTTAATATCTAATCATCACTGACTCTTTGCGTGCAACAACATTTATCAGATTTATTTCTTATTAAATATTAATGATGTTTTCAGAGTATAAACCCGGTCCGCTTCCATTTCAAAATGTACTTGATATAATGAAAAAGAAATTTCCTAAATATCATGTTCACGCGCATTTTTATCAAGAGGATTTAAGTTTTAAACTTGAATATTTAAAATTGATAACTCTGCGTTATACATATACTAAGAAAAGATTTGTAGAATTATTTGATAAAAGACTTGAAATGACAAGTGAAGAGACGTTTGAATTTCTCCAATCTGTTAGCGCATTACAGTTAGATGCTGATTCATTTCTCATTTTTAGTAGAATTGTATTGGATAGGATACCAATTATCTTAAAACCACTGTACAAGGCGCGCGCGCGCAGACGGGAATTTTGTAGTTATTTGTCGAAAAAGGCGCAGGAAAAGGCTAGAACCTCTAATAGAGGCTTTGTAACGGGTTTTTGAATAGTATAATTCTTGGAACCGCGTCTGCTGTCCGCGTGGCGTGTTTGTGTTGCTATGCTGGGTGTGAATAGTGGAATGTGTGCTGGCTTGGGGTGCATCTGAGTGGTTTCAGTAAAACGATTGAAAAAAAAGGGGGTAATGTTATTCCATGAAATCTATAGAGTCCAGTTTCGCCATCGGATAGATACCATCATATGGAAGCTCTGGAACCTTGCTGAAGACTTCCTTAATGGACTCTACATCCTTTGCATTCCATTCGCATATGAACCTGAGCACCTTGCCCTCATCGTTCAGCTGAACCTGTGTTCCCACCCAGTATGCGTCGAATGTCGCATTTGCTGCAACCTTCTTGGCTAGGGGGGTTACATCTTCATTTGCCATGGGTTCGGGTAGCGTATGGATTGCCATATACTTGGGCACATACATCACCTCTCATTTCTTGGTACTTGTATAGCTCCCCACCTCGGAGCTGAGGCTCCACTAACTGTTTCCAGAAAGCAGAACCTCGCGCCTACTAGGAATAAACTATATTTAACGTTTAGCAAATCTTGAAAAAATTAGGTGTGCCTAAAACTCCTACCGCGCTGGCACGCCCAAACCACACGCCTCGAATCTCGGAGAACGCCGCACACGCCTCTCGTTAACGGCGTCAAGAAGCGCGCGCGCACAGCGTCCAGCATCCCATCAGGTACGCGGCGGAGAAGCACACCGATGTCCCCGTGAAAAACTTCAGCGGCTGGGAGTTCCTGGAGATGCAGCCCTCAGGGGTCAACGAAGACGCGGCCTGCATATTCATCTCCCATTCGGGAACGACCAAGGAGGTCATCAGGGGCCTGGAGTGGCCGACCGAGAGGGGGGCCGCCACGCTGAGCTTGACCAACAGCACAGACTCCAAAATGGGAAGGGCCGCCCGACACGCCTTCGGCTACGAAGGGCGAGCCGTGACGATAGGCAAGCAGACAGCCCTTTACCTCCTATTCGGAAACATCCTGCGCAGGAAGGGGCATCCCGTCGGCGATAGGATGATCGAGGTCGCTGAGGGCCTTCCGGGGCTGCTCCTCCCGATGATCCCTCAGGCAAAGGCATCCGCCAAACCTGTGGGACTCGACCTGAAGGACGAGGACGAGGTCTTCGTCGTGGGCGGGGGCGTCAACTGGGGCCTAACCTACCAGTTCGCCGTCTGCACCCTCCAGGAGATGTGCTGGGTCCACGCCACCCCCATCGACTTCAGCGAGTGGCGCCACGGCCCCCTGGAGATATTCACGCCGGGGAGGGCCGCCGTCTTCCTCAGGGGGAGGGGAGACCAGGGGGAGAACGAGGAGAACATCATCGAGTGGTGCAGGGGGAACGGCGTGAACTGCCTCGTCTACGACTCCCAGGGGAGGGACGTGGACAACCTCGCGACACCCTTCACCCTCTTCATGGAGCTAGAGTGGCTGGGCTACTACCTGAGCCTCGCCAAAAACCGTGACATGGAGCGCTGGCGCCACTACGACAAGGTGACCTTCTAGTCCCCGCCCCAGGCCCCGAGGCGCCCGCAGATCTCCGAGGCGGCGATGTGCCCCTCCGCCAGGGACCCCGGGATGTCCATCCCCTTCAGCCTGGAGCAGAGGAAGGAGGCGATGAAGGCATCCCCCGCCCCGAGGGTGTCGACGACCTCCACGGGGATGGCCTCACCCACGTACACTCTCCCGCCGTCGAAGGCCAGCGAACCGTGCTCGCCCAGCGTCATCACGACTACCCCCCGGGTCTTCCCCCCGAGGGCCTCGACCACGCTCCGGGGCTCCTCCCCTCCCTCGAGGAGGTGCCTCCCTGAGAAGAAGCTGTAGTCCATGTACGGCATGATCTTCTTTGCGGGGCTGTCGATCTCCGAGGAGAAGTCACAGCTCAGCAGGGGGCCCCCTCTCTCCTTCATCTCCGGGACGTGCTCGCGTCCGAAGCCCCAGACCGTGTAGTGCACGACATCGAAGCCGCTTGCGTAGTCCAGCTCCTCACGTGGGAAGACAGCCCCCTCCTGTACGCCTTCGATGTACTCGTCGAAGAAACGGTCTCCATCCCTCACGCTTATGGTGGTGACCGCCGTCTCCCCTGCAACCCGTCCAACGTGCCCCGCGCTCAGACCGTTTTTCCTCATCTGATCCAGGATGAAGTCGCCCCTGTCATCGGTCCCGACTACTCCCACGTATCCGGCTTGGATCCCGGGTATCCTCGAGCTGTACACCGCCACGTTGAGGGCGTTGCCTCCGGGGAAGGATACATCCAGCTCTCTGTAATAATCCACGCAATTGTCGCCTATCGCCAGCAGACTCATCTGATGAAATTATGCTTCTCAGATGTTTTATGATGTATGTCTCCAAGCGTTGTGATCTGGAGCCTCCGTGAACCTAAGATGGGTCAAGGCCGGCGCACCTGCCCGACGAAAAGCCATCTGATTGCAGTCTAGGATCCGCTACGTAAGCGAGACCACGAAAATCTCTGCTTCAGGCGCCTCTATCAGCTCGGAGATCACGGATCTGACATAGTCCTCTTCTCCCGGCTTGCGTATCCTGTCCAGGACCTCCGGCCTCAGGTGGATCTCCAGTCTCTTCTTCTCCTTGATGAACTCGGCCGCGATCCCGTCCTGCTCTTCCACCTCGATGTTGTGCTTCCCCATCGTACACCCCGAGGAGGTCTGGATGCCGTCGATGACGCAGGAGTCGGGGGGCGCCCAGCGGAGCCTGACAACGCATTTTAGATCGAACCACCCGTGGGCGTCCAGCCTCTCCAGGGCCACGAGGCCCATCCTGAGGCCGACGACCATGAATGAGCCGCCGTGGCCGTGGAACTCTATGCTTCTATCCAGGAGGTCGTTGGACCAATCTCTCCTCTTTGGGGTCTCCACTTTCATCAATGCTATCCTCTACTTTCCTCAATATCTATCGGGCGAACCAGATACGGAACTACTGTTACACGACTGGCTATATAAAAAATGCAGAAGGGGGGTTTCAGCTAGCACACCGACTAACGACACTTTGTTCTGTTATTCACATGCATGTGTCTTACCCATATTCGCCTTGAAAATATCGGCCAACCATCATGATAAGACCTAAATCCTGTGACTAGAATTGACCATTCATGTCACCCAAGAGAGTGTTCACGCCTGAGAAGGCTAAGGAGATAGGGGAGGCCCTCGGGGTCGACTGGACCAGGTTCGACGTGGAGCAGTTCAGGGTGGGCATGGACGTGGAGCTGGAGCACGGCACGGAGGACCCGAACACCAACGTCACCGACGACGACCCCCTGACGACGGGCAAGATAGCCCTCGCCCACCTCAACGAGTTCCCCGACTACTACACCCGGCTCCTGAAGCTCGAGGAGGAAGCGGAGGAGTACTGGGAGAACAGGGAGGCGTAGAATCTCCTTGGATCCAAGACGAAGGCTCCCCCATGCTTGAACAGCACTATCCAAGGAGTATACAGAGCGTTCTGGTAGCCCGTACAGCAGAATGCCGTCGCGCGCGGGCGGTCACCCTATACATATGCCCCTGTTCAAGCGGAAACCTCACTCGACGCGCGCGGTATTCATGAAAAATCACTCATTACATGCGCGTGCGTCTCCCAAGGAAGGGCAGAACTCTCCATTGTTGCTTTATAAGCGTTTTTAAAGGGGGGTCGAGGTAAGTATATCCATTCATTACTTAAGAGGGAGAACTGTGCGAAAAGGGAGTCTTCAAGATGGCTAAGAAAAAAGTCCGATATCCATGCAAGTGTAACAAGACCGACCCCGAGCATACTATGGAGGATAGCGGGGACGGCTGGAAACGGTACGTCTGCTCCTCATGTGGCAAAGTCAAGTTCTCATGGATCGAAAGCGCAGTCGAGGCCCCGGAAGGGCAGTGACTGCAGCCAATATGCCGGACTAGAATATACGGAGTTTGGTTGAACGGGGGAAACTGTATGACCCAAGAAAAAAGTTTAACGCTCAAGGATCTGGACATCAGCGTAGAGAACGTGGTTGCCACGGCGACCCTTGACCAGAAGTTAGACCTCATAGCCATAATGAAGGTGTTCAGGAACGTGGAGTACAGGCCCAAGAAGTTCCCTGGGCTGGTGTTCCGGCTGAAGAGGCCGAAGACGGCGACCCTCATATTCAGCACGGGGAAGATGGTGTGCACCGGGGCTAAATCGGAAAAGTTGGCTAGGAGCGCCATCAGGAAGGTCGTCAAGGAACTCAAGGGCAACGGCATCATCATCCTGGGGAAGCCCGTCATCGTGATCCAGAACATCGTTGCGTCGGCTAACCTCCACGGTAAGATCGACCTGGAGACGGCGGCGGATATCATGGACAACGTGATGTACGAGCCCGAGCAGTTCCCCGGCCTCATCTACAGGATGGCGGAACCCAAGGTGGTCATCCTGATTTTTGCCTCCGGGAAGCTGGTCTGCACCGGAGGTAAGAGCGCGGAGATGGTCGACGTGGCCGTCGTCAAGCTCTACGGTATCCTGAAGGACTTCGACCTCATCTACTACGACTAGACGCCATGCTTGCAGTGAAGTCAAAGATCTTCGTTCGCGCGCGCAGAACTTTATTCAAACTGCGAGAGAAAACGCGTGCATATGTTATCCCTAACTGACAATTGAACATGCTTTATTAATCAACATGTGGAATTCTTTCTAGATAATCATGACTAGTCTAAAGGGAAGCAAGACCGAGAAGAACCTGCTCAAATCATTCGCGGGAGAGAGCCAGGCACGCAACAGGTACACATTCTTCGCAAGCGCAGCCAGGAAGGAGGGCTACGTCCAGATACAGCACATCTTCGAGGAGACCGCGGCCAACGAGAAGGAGCACGCCGAGGTCTTCTTCAAGTATCTGGAGGGAGGGGAGATCGAGATCACTGCAGCCTATCCCGCCGGGAAGATCGGGACCACCGAGGAGAACCTCCTCGCGGCCGCCGAGGGCGAGCTCATGGAGTGGGGGACCCTATATCCAGATTTCGCGAAGATTGCAAAGGAAGAGGGATTCCTTAACGTCGCTGAGAGCTTCGAGGAGATCGCCGAGGTCGAGGAGGAACACGAGAAGCGCTACAGGAAGCTACTGGAGAACATCAAGAATGGCACCGTCTTCAAGCGGGACGAGGAGGTTGAATGGCACTGCCTGAACTGTGGGTACATCCACCACGGCAAGGAGGCCCCAGACGTCTGCCCCGCCTGCCAGCATCCGCAGTCCTACTACGAACTCCACATACCCAACTACTAACCAAAAACATCCTTTTTTTATTTCAACGCGCGCGCGATTGCGCCCACCTGAAGCCCGCTTCCACCTCCGAGATGACCTCAACCGCCGCCTGGGAGATCTCATCGGACTTGTAGAGCTTGCGCGCTCAAGTTCCAGTTTAAAAAGAAAAGGGGATGTTTTCGGTTAGTAGTTGGGTATGTGGAGTTCGTAGTAGGACTGCGGATGCTGGCAGGCGGGGCAGACGTCTGGGGCCTCCTTGC
>JAUWDP010000302.1 GCA_030608725.1 Candidatus Bathyarchaeota archaeon | reverse complement strand
TCAAGGAGGTCTAATGGACGAGGTCTTAAGTTTCATCCATGTCATCATAAAACCAGATGATATGAAGATGAACCCAATACCACTGGAACCTATCACGGTTAAAGAAAGGTTTATGGCGGCAATATAATATCCGGACTCAGTTTCCAAATTATCAGACATCAACAACATGACATGCGCGCGCGAAATAGTTTATTATGAATGGCTACAAAACATAGAAGGATTAAGTAACTAAATGCGCGCGCGGATGGGGGACTCCTCCCCGGAACCGCCTTCACGCAAGTTCTATCATTCAAACCTTGATGAATCATTATATATCATGTTCGTGACCGGCGCGAGTCATGTGAAGGGGTAAAACAGGCTCTCCGTGCCACTTTTAAATCTCAGATGACGTTAAATTGTTTGAAGGTCCAAGGGAGTCTGAAATATATGTTGGAAAGCCTGACCCGCGTGGAGAGGGAGGTCTACGAGCTTGTACTGCGTGCGGGGGAGCTCATGGCGAAGGACATCCCCCTCAAGAAGGCTGGAGTGGTGCCGAGTCTGGTTCGGAAGGGGCTGTTGGAGGTCTACAAGAAGCATGCGTCTCCCACTAGCCCTAAGAAACTGAAGTATCTGAGGCTGAAGAAGACAGACGAACCCTAAACAACCCTTTTTTCTAGGTGGGAGCGAGTGCTCTTCCCGTTTTTTGCTTTGCTTCGACCTCGAACTCGGGCTCGGCCTTGAAAGCCAGCGGGAGGGGCGTGATGAGGTCTCTATCGTAGATCTCCCTGATCTTCCTTCTGAGCTCAACGTCCTTCTCCGTGAAGGGTGCCCAGCTCTTCTGGTAGAGGACGGCCCTCATATGGGCGAGGCGTGCCGATAGGTTGTCCGCTCTCACCCGCAGGTGCTCCCTGTGGTAGGGGAAGAGTGTCATATCCCAGTAGCTGCTGGGGACGAACAGCTCCGTGACCTCGAACTGGGTCTCGAAGTCCTTCCTGACCTCGTCTAGGTCGATAATATCCCACCAGGTGTAGCGGATGTGGAAGTAGGGCTTCCTCTTCAACCAGAGCGCCAAGAGAGGGCGGGGAATCCCCCGATATAATCGTTTCCCGGGGGGGCGAGGGAAATCTTTATCTCATCTACGTGAACACTCACGGGGGACTGGTAGAATGGGAACCCACATAGCAGTTGTCGGCAACGGGCGCATAGGCCGCCCAACGGCTTACACCATATTCAACGAGAGGCTGGCGGACGAGTTCTCCCTGGTCGACGTCAAGCCCGGGCAGGCCTGGGCCTTCGGCGAGGAGCTCAGACACGTCGCAGCGAGCCTGAGGTACGACGTCGAGATCAACACATACGAGGAGGATGAGGGCGTAACAGGCGCAGACCTCATAGTGGTCTGCCCAGGCAAGCCCCGCATCCCAGGGGTCCAGATGGACCGGAGGGAGCTGGTGGGGGCGAACGCCGAGATAATCAACTTCATCGCCGAGGTGATGCCCGCCAACAACCCCGATGCCAGATGGGTGATCGTCACCAACCCCGTGGACGCCATGGCCACACTCTTCAAGAAGGTCTCGGGGGCCGACTTCGTCATCGGCACCGGGGATCACCCCGACACCCTGAGGATGAGGACGAAGATCTCAATGGATCTGGGGGTCCCCGTCTCGAAGGTCGATGGCTTCGTCGGAGGCGAGCACGGCTCGTTGGCTTTCCCTCTATGGTCAACCATCAAGGTAGCTGAGAAACCCTTGGACGAGTACCTCACGGAGACCGGGAAGGAGCTGAACCGGGAGGCCGTCGTCAGCTACGTCCGCGGGGTTTCCAAGAAGGTCGTGGACATCATCGGCGGCACTGAGGTGGGGCCCGCAGCTGGCTTCCGGGACATCGTCAGGTCGATTCTGGAGGATCGTGGAGAGGTCTACAGCGTATCCCAGTCCCTGGAGATGCCGGGGCTCCCGGAGCCCATCAACGTCAACGTCCCGATGAAGGTCGGTAAGACCATCGGGCCGAATATCTGGGATGATCTCCCCCGTAACGAGAGGGCCTACATTATTGAGGCCTCCCAGGCCATCTACGCTAACTACCAGACAGGTTTAAAGGCAGTCGGGAAGGCCTGAGCCCCCCTCTAAAACCATTTAAGATCCGAGGGGTTAGATGGCTTCAGGGATATGTTTGAGCTTCGATATTATCATTAAAAATGGACGGATCATAGACGGGACCGGGAACCCCTGGTACAAGGCCGATGTGGGGATCTCAGGTGACCGCGTCGAATCCATCGGTGACCTGAGCGGGGCCGGCCACGGGAGAACGATAGACGCTGAGGGCCTGGTCGTGGCCCCGGGGTTCATGGACATCCACAGCCACTCCGACTACGTCACCCTCCTCGACCCCAG
>JAUWDP010000016.1 GCA_030608725.1 Candidatus Bathyarchaeota archaeon | reverse complement strand
GTGCCTTCCCCACTATGGTGCTCGTCTTCCCGGTCCCAGCTCCGGCGACCACGAGGTTGTGGGCCTCGTCGATTACTATGGCCTCCCTCTGGGCCTTCGTGAGAGGGTATGGCTCCACGGTGTCTAAGAACTGTCTGTATCTCTCCAGCTCCTCGCTGACGTAGATCTGATTCCTCTTCCCGATGAGGTTGTATCCGTTCTCGAATCGGTCCGACAGGTCGTCCATTTTCACCTTGAGGTCCGACCTCACTTCGAAGTAGTCCCTGTAGTTCATCACCCCGTCGCTGATCCTCGACAGGTGCCCTAGGATATTCAGCGCGATCCGCTGGTATCTCAGGTAGTCCTCAACGGAATGGCGGATGCTAGCCCACCTTTTCTCCCAGCGTCCAAGCTCCCTCTTTGAGAAGTACTGCTCCCTCTCGTCCAACGCCCTATATTCGTTGTGTGCGTCGCTGATCTCGCTTTCATGGGCCAGGACGGTGTTCTTCTTCGAGATGATGAAGATCGTGGCCAGGAATGTGAGGGCTACTAGGATTACGATGAATATAGTGGTATAGATTAGGAGAGATCCCAGCATCTGTTATTGAGAATCCCTTGGACTATTATGTCTTAAGGAACTCGGATACCCGCTCCTCCATCCCCGAGGCGCCTGCTGTCACGGTGATGAGGAGGAGGGTGACTCCGACCATGGCGAAGATACCTGCCCCCCGTCTGAGGAGTGTCCTGCGTACCCCCATCCAGTGTTCAGTAGAGACTTTCCTCTAAGGATGTTGAAAAGTTATTGGCACCGAGTATACGAGATGTAACCCTGCGCTTCCACGCTTAGACTGGTATACGCATTCAATTGACTAGAGAGCTTATCTCTTGCTCGGGTGGACGTGGTGGAGCCTATTCTTCGGAGTCTTCCTTGGGTTGTGACCTGTCCGCCTTGAGACCCTCAACTTTCGTGCGGACATCCGCTTCGACTTTACGTATTCGGTCCACGATCTTCCCGCGCCATGCCTGCACCTTATCCTGCATGCTCTGGAGGCCAGACTTCAACTTTTCAGCGAGGCCGTCCATGGAGTCCTTCGACTTGGTTGAGTAGTCCTGTAGCTTCTCCTTCAGCGAATCAGTGGCTCCGTCCAATGACTCTCTGAGGGACGGTCGTTTATCTCTGTGCTCTTTCAGCAGCTGCAGGACGAGGTCGCTCTGGGCCTTCCCCATATTCTCCTTGGACCACTCCACGAGGATAGGGTTTATCCACTCCAGATCCTCCTCTTCGAAGCTGAAGCTCTTCTTCCTCATCTGGGACATTCTAAATAAGCTCCCTCATTTAGCTTCGTATAACGGTTATGAACGCTTGATCTGTTCTGTAAATAAGGATTGGCGCCGGGAAAGGGATTTGAACCCTTGCATCCATACGGACACTAGCTTTCCAGGCCTGAGCCACCAAACGGTGTTAGCTCCCTGCCAGGCTAGGAGACCCCGGCTCAGAATATACCCCCCCTAACCCGGATTTAAGGATTCCACAAGCGCCAAGACGTTTAAGAGGCACCGAGCCCAAATACCCGCGGTGAATCGGATTGCACGTAGACTGGATACAGCGTAGCGAGAAGACCCTGGAGCAGATCAAGGGCCTCATGGACTCCCCGGAGCAGGACCGCCTCGAGCTGGTGCGGGTGATGCGCGTCGCCTTCGGCGCCCTCGGTCACAGCCTCGGCGGATGGATGCAGTGGATCAACAGCCCCGAGATCATGTCCAGCTTCACTCAGGAGGAGCTCCAAGAGATGGCCAAGACCCTCACCGACATGGTGACCGGCTTCCTCTCCTACGACATAGAGATGACCAACAAGGGAATGCAGAAGGGGCTGGCCAAGCAGAGGCAGGCCAACCAGCAGCAGGTACGCTTCGTTATCTAGAGGATCCTGTCCCCTGAACCCGGGCCCCCCAGGGCCTGGTAGACCTCCTCGACTTTTAGGACCACGACGGCCTTCCCGGGCAGAGGGCGCTCCCTCCCGGTCGCCATCTCGTGCCCCTTCTCGTACAGGGGCCCCTTATCCCGTATCTCGGCGCTGCATTTGATCTGGAAGCACTTGCGGTCCTCACTGTCTCGGCCCACGAAGGCGACCTGGGGGTTCGCCTCCACGTTGGCCAGCGTCTTGTTCAGGAAGTTGTTTACGACCACGAGGGTCTCCTCATTCTCCCACCACCACATCCCCACCAGGATGACGTTGGGCTTCCCCGAAGGATCAGCCGTCGCCATGGGTATAATCCTGTTCTTCTCGAAGGTCTTCCTCACATCCTCTGGAACTTTGACCAATACTATTACCGAAGGCATTAGGTCCCCGCAACGGAAATAGGTTCCCCTTGTTGGGAAAACCTTAGGACCTTGGAGGCATTGCAGATATATGAAAGGTGTCTGTCGTGTCGGAGCTCAGGAGGGTCTAGGTCGACGATAACCGGTGAAACCATGAAGGCCCTTTTCCGGGAGGCCTTCGGGTGCGACGGGGACGTCACGGTGACGAAGGCGAGTGGAAGGGTGAACCTCATCGGCGAGCACACCGACTACAATGACGGCTACGTGATGCCCGTCCCCCTCGACATGCATGTCTGGGTCGCAGGGAGACGAAGAGAGGATGACCTAGTGAGGGTGTACGCCGCTGACTACGGGGAGTGGGCGGAGTTCGACCTGAAAACGATGGAGTACGACGAGGAGCATCTCTGGGTCAACTACCCTCAGGGCGTCGCGTGGGCCCTTGCGGAGAAAGGTCACGAACTGCTGGGAGCCGACTTCGTCATCTCGGGTGACGTCCCCATAGGAGCCGGGTTGAGCTCCTCGGCGGCCCTTGAGGTGGCCAGCGTCAGGATGTTCGGAGAGCTCTCGGGACTCCGGCTTGACCCTGTCGAGGTCGCCTACACGGGGAAGAGGGCAGAGAACGACTTCGTGGGGGTTCAAAGCGGCATCATGGATCAGTTCGTCGCTTCCCTGGGGGCACCTGGGAGAGTATTGTTCATCGACTGCAGGACGAACGAGTTCAAGCGCATACCTCTCCCTCTAGGGTTGCGGCTCGTCGTCGTGGACACAACCGTCAAGCGCGAGCTCGCGTCCTCGGCTTACAACGAGAGGAGAGCCCAGTGTGAGACGGGCGTAAGGATGCTGAGTGAGAACTTGGACGGTGTAAGGGCGCTGAGAGACGTCTCCAGTGAGGATTTGGAGAGGCTCGGAGCATCCCTCCCCGACCTGGTCTTCAGGAGGTGCCGCCACGTGGTGGAGGAGAACTCGCGCGTCCTTGATGCAGTCAAGGCCCTGAAGGCAGGAGATGCCAAGAGGCTCGGGGAGCTCATGGACGCCTCCCACGAGAGCCTCCGCACGGACTACGAGGTGAGCAGCGACGAGCTTGACGCCCTCGTGGATGCTGCGCGTGAGATCTCCGGAACCCTTGGGGCGAGGATGACCGGGGCAGGCTTCGGAGGTTGCACTGTCAATCTGGTTAAGGAAGAGAACGTGGAATTTTTCAGCGACAGAATAAAGGAGAGCTACATGAGGTCTACAGGCCTCAACGCCATCGTATACCGTGTCTAGCTAGACGGGATTTGAGTTATCCCACCATTCGGGATACTCGACTGTCCTCTTCTTGTCCCTGTAGTAGACGGTAATCCCCTCGTCCCCCAGCTGCACGATGAAGCCGTCTAGGAACGTGTACCAGTCCTCGTGGGGTGGCACACCGAACCAGTGGAACATCAGGGCGGCCACCCAGACGTCATGGCTCACGTAGACGTGGAACGGCTTCCCCCCCGCCGACGCCAGATTCCCCATGGCTGTCTCAAAGGCCCTCTTGGCGAACTCCGCCGAGGGCAGGATTATCTGAGGCGGGGTCTGCCCCGACGTCCACCTCTCCATGAAGTCGGCTGCACTGTGATCTGTGTCGGAGAAGCCTGACTGGTACCGGAAGTACTCCTCCTGGTCTAGGATCGTCCTGAGCTTCATATCTCCCACGACCTCCGACGCCCCACCCCTTGCGACTATCCCCTCGTGCATCCTCTCAGCCGTCTCCTGGGTCCTCTCGTAGTAGGTGTGGTAGAACCTGTAATCCCAACCAGCAGGGAGATTCATCCCGAGTTCATAGGCAGCCTTCTTCCCTAAAGGAGTGGAGAGCGCCGCCCGTCCTTTGCTGATATCATCGATGACGTAGCGCTCCGTGTGCCTGATGTGCATCACAGTAGGCTTATCATCGTCAAGGGCAAGGCAGTGACTGAGAAGCTCAAGCGCAGCCCTCCCCCAGTCGACGGAGCCAAGGATCTGAGTCATGACAGGACATTCCCTTGGAACGCTTATTTAACCTCTGCTTCACGTGCGCGCAATGGGGTGTTGAGGGCTACTCGATAATCGTCCTCCATCTGTAACGTGAGCACCCGCAGCTGTCGTCCTCGACGTCCATGTTCCTGAGGGCGTGGAGGATGGCCTCGGCGGCAGGGGGGCTCCATCGGTCAAGGAACTCCCCGAAGGCGTCGTGCCCCGACCACTCCCGGGAGACCAGCCCCTCCCCGTAGTTGGAGACCAGCTCCAGAGCCGCGTAGCACGCCCCGATCTCCCGGGCGAAGAACACCTCGGGGACGAGGTTCATCGTCACCACGTCGATGCCCTTCTGCGTGTACCTCAGGCTGATCTCAAACGGCGACTCGAGCCTGGGCCCCTCAGCGACCCCCACGGTCCCCCTGGAGAAGACCCTAGGGAACCCCGCGTCCTTGGATCCCTCCACGAGGAGCCCGCTCAGCGACGGGCAGAACGGCTGGTGGAGGCGGTACATGGTGGACTCCACATCAACGCCCTTCCTCTTCAGGCTCCTGGTGAGGGACTGGGGACGCTTGGTCGTGTAGTCCACGAAGCCGTCGGGGACCACAACGTCGGCGGGGTCCAGCAGGCGGTTCGTGGAGCCACACAGGGCCGTGCCTATGATCTTCGTGACCCCCGCCTTCATGAGGACGTAGAAGAGCCTCTCACCGGCGCTGTCGGGCTCGACGTTCCTAATCTCCTGGGTGATCCCGTGGAACGGGATGTAGAGGAACTCGATGCCGCCTACGCCCGCAGTCGTGAACGGGGCCGATGGACCGAAGGGGGTCTCGTATACGACGCCCTCTTCGTGGACCTCTACGCCTTCAAGGGCCCCCGGGAAGTCCACGCCCATGACGGCTGAGCCTCCTATTACAGCGATCTTGACCTCTGGGATATCCATCTCAAGAGAACTCCTCTCCCTTACTCGATAAAAACGTTGGTCGATCCCACAAGAAGAGCACGCGCACAGTAAAGATGAATCTACAGACCACTGCGTGGGTTCTGCCCTTTTATCTCGCCATGCCCCCTCATGTAACGGTGTAAACTTGAAGGGAAACATCGTCTACTTCGAAGAAGCCAAGCCAGAGAACATGGACATCGTCCTCAACCTCGTGAAGAAGAAGGCCCAAGAGAAGGGCATAAAACACGTCGTCGTCGCTTCAACCAGAGGAATGACCGGGGTGAAGGCCGCTGAAGCCTTCAAAGGATCAGGGATCCAGATCGTCGTGGTGACCCACCAGATAGGCCCCAGAGGCCCCGAGCTCCTCCCAGAGAACGAGGAGAAGATCAAGGCTGCGGGGGGCAAGATCGTGACCTGCACCCACGCCTTCGGCGGTGTCGGGAGCAGCCTGAGGAGGGTCCCGCCCAGGGTGGAGGGTCAGGCAAGACCCGCACCGTTCTGGCCGGCCTACGTTCCCTCCACGGGGGATCTCATCGCCAACGTCCTACGCCTCTTCTCACAGGGAATGAAGGTCTGCCTCGAGATCGCCGTCATGGCCGCCGACGCGGGAGCCATACCCATCGGGGAGAACGTCATCGCCGTGGGAGGCCAGGGCAGGTGGGCTGACACAGCCATCATCATAAAGTCCGCTAACAGCACCGCCTTCTTTGACTTGGATATCGGCGAGATACTGGCAAAGACCATATCCAAACGGATACCCAGAAAGGAATGACCTCCAACACATCCCCTTTTTTCATTGAACGAAACTTATATCCCCCAAGCCGTGCACGGTTGCACCATGTCAAAGATAAGCGTCAAGGTCATCAGCAAGGAGGGCAACTGCTCAGCCGGGCACGAGGTCGGCGACGAGATAGTCTTCGACTGGGACACCCACGAGATCGAGGGCAGGATCTGCCTCCACGCCCTCTACTCGGTGATGCCCAAGATCTACGCCCTAGCCCACGGAGCGGACGTGGCCTTCGCAGTCAACGAGGGGGGAGACCGGGTCGCAAGGCACGCCTGCCCCGATGGCTACAACCCCGTTATACTCGAACTGAAGCGGCAGGAGTTACCCGGACATTAAGTAGTTAAGCATATTCTCCATATCCCTTGATGCCTACATAGTGCCAGAATCTTTCTCGAAGTCGCACTCACTTACGAGACTGTCCCCCTCGCAAAACGAATTCGGCGCCCTCTGACGGATGTATTTTCAGAGACGAACCGTACCTCACATCAGGCCCCACCCGCCTCAGGGAGCGCTTCACCGACTCCTCCAGCGTCAGCCCCCCGGTCACGCCCTCAAGGAGGGCGAGGGTCGCCCTGTCCGTATGCGCTAGGGAGACGGGGCCATCCCAGCTCACGTAAGCCGCGGCGCCGGCGTCCAGGAAGGCCTCTGCGAGCTCCGATGAGGCGAGACCGTCGCAGCCCATGAGGACGACCAGCGCCCCCTTGAGTTCCTCCTTCATGAAGCGGCGCACGAAGCTCGACCCGACTGCGAAGAAGAGGTCGGAGCCCCTGGTCGCCCTGGCGATGTGGACCTCGTTGGCCAGCTGCTCCAAGACGTGTCTGGTGCTGTCGTATCTCTCCCCCGTGAAGAACCATACCGAGTCCTCGAACACGCCGCTGTGAACCCTCATGACTAATACGGAGCAACCGGAAGGGATCGACTTCAGTCGGTCCACGGAGACCTCGGAGCCCCCAATGACCTCCACATCGTACCCGGCAGAACGGAAGAGCTCAACGCAGGAGGCGGTGAACTCGGCCTCTGAATCAGGAGACAAGGGGTCAATTATGGTCACCGACACCCTCTCTGGCTTCTGTTCCCTGCCCAGCGAGTCAGCTACGATGAGGAGCCCGATCACAACGAACAGGGCGATGAGGACACTCCTGTTGGACGACTGCCTCTCCCTTGAGGGCATTCAGTTTCCCACGGGGGTAGTACCCAGCCCCATTGTGAAAACGTCTGAGTTACCCCCAGACCTGCTCCGGGGATACATTCTCCAACGCTCACGGCGCGTACAATTATATGATTAAGGTAGAGATTGCAGTCATCGTCTAAGGCTGTAAAAAGGATCACCTCACGATATCGCGAGAACTCATTATAGAAGGACTTGTCTCCACTTCTCTTGTATTTTTAAAAAAGAAGGGGAGTATTTAGGGCGAGTTGATGACAGTATCACTTGGGCTTAGGAACTGTGTGGCTGAAGTTCCCATCCCTATAATAGGCGTTGAAGCTCTTCTCACAGGCAGCACATCTGTATCCCGTTACGTCGAATAATCCGAATTTCCATGTCTTACCTGTCTTTGCTCCTTCCTTTCCACATCGAGGACAGTTCATTTTTTAGCCTCATATAATAAGAAATCTATATATTTAATATACTTTCGCTCGCGACAAACTCTAGATAGAATGCAGTAAACCCTTGACGCATGCAAAATACGTCTTCTAAAAAGAACTAGGTGAAGATCGACTTCATTTTCTCGGCAACTTGATTTATCCCATGGTCTATGCCTAAGAGGTGACATAAAGAAAATTCCGTTTCAGTCTCGCGATAATTTGAAAAGTCTATGTTTCTGTGATTTCGATCCTCTTTCCTAGTTTGATTCTTGTAACACAATGTAAGTGAAAAATGGGCTCTAGAGATTTCATTTAATCTACTCACTGCAAGAGCTCAATCACTTTGGTTATATTTACTAGAAAGAATATGCAAAACCTATTTTCAGTCAGAACCTTCCTGAAGCCTCGGTGCAAGCGTAGGAATCGTGACCTCTCCCCCTCCTCTGAGGTAGAGGATTGTTGCGCCAGCGATGAGGAACGTTCCCAAGACACCGATGATTATATGGGGGTACGGGAATCCTGTCAAAACCTCGTACAGGGCTTTGCGGACGAAGGGGAAGGCGTAGTAGACCGCAGTGGATATAACGGCCGTGGAAAAGACCAGGATGGTGAGGTAGCCCATCTGCCCCCTCGAAACCTTGTCTAGGTCGGAGTCCTCTGCGCCCCTGCCCTTGAGCTCATCCCTGACCTCCTTGAAGATGGCAGTGTACCTCAGCGTGAGGTAGGTCGTCTGGAGGAGGAGGCCCACCCCGAAGACCCACATCGGAGAGATATTGGTCTCGGCCTCGTAGGGCAAAATGAGGTTCACCCAGTTGAACATGGAGAAGTCCAGCACCGAAGGGAAGAACATGAGCATGTTCAGTGTGAAGAGCTTCCCAAAGTCGGCCTCTCTCCCGCCCCGCCAGAAGAGAAACGAGAGGGCCATCGCGAAGAAGAGGATGAAGAGATCGACGTAGTCCGGGTCAGCCCCCCATGACATGAGGAGGGGGCCGAGGGCCGTGACCGCGTAGGGCTTGAACATGGAGTAGAGAGAGGTCTGGAGCATGGTGACGGCCACCATGTACGTGGAAGCCAGAGCGACCCCCAGCTCCGTGAACCTGATGTACGTCTCGGTCTTCATCTCAAGCCCTCTGCCGAATCAGTGCCTGGGCGAATGACTGGGTTTCAGGATCCCAGCTCACCACCGTCGCCCCCATGTTGCGGAGCCTCATCACCAACGGCTTGTTGTGGTAGTGGAGAAGCTCCGCGGCGACGTCCTCCACGTCCCTTGAGGCGGCCACGTTGTAACCCTTGACGTTGAAGATGATGATATTGGGGTTACGCCGTAACCTCCCGATGTACTTGTAGAGCTCCCGTATCCCATCGAAGAGCCCCTTGCTCTTGGAGGCGTCGAGCATGGTGATGACTATGAAGAGGGGGGCGGTGCCGATGATGTGGCCCCTGCAGCTGATGATGGCCTCCTTCAGGGACTCGCCGCCGTACTTGATTTTGACGTTCACCATCTCCCTCATGATGCGGAACTGCTGTTTCCGCCCGATGTCGGGGAAGATGATCCTGCTAGTGCTCGTGGGGCTCTTCCTGTTCGTCGACGGGAGAACCATTGGCTCCACGGGCTCCTCGATCTGATCCACCGTCGAGAGCACTGCGTCGAGCCCTGGGGGGATATCAGCCTGCTGATAGGTGCCCTCCCACTCGTGGGCGTCGTAGTCGTAGATGCAGAGCCCCACCTGGCACTCCCTGTTAATGTAAAAGTCCGCGAAGCCCAGTGTCGCCCTGACGGCGTGCTCAAGCGTGCTCCTCACAGTCGTCCCCAGTGCCATGTGGGCGGCCGTGTCGAGGAAGATCCAGACGGCCTTCTTTCCCTCCTTCTCGTACGAGTTCACCTGGTAGGCTGAGGGGGAGGACGAGAGCCTACGCGCCGTCACCTTCCAGTTGATGCTTCGATAAGGGTCCCCCGGCTGATAGTCCCTCACCTCCAGGAAGTCGGTGGTGGGAAACCCGAACTTGATCCTGGCGTCCATGGGCATGGGGATCCGGGTGATGGCCTTCCTCTCCCTCACTCTCTTGACGAAGAGGGGCTTCGGCTGGACGATATACGTCCGAAGCGCTGGATATTCTCCGAGCTGGTTGCCTGTGATCTGGAGGGGGTGCCTCGTCTCCCACGAGACCGTCTCAAGCTCGAACCGCCCCCTCTTTGCGCAGGTGACCCTGTAGCTGATGGTCTCCGTCGCCTCCATCGGCCCCTTCCAGAGAAAATGGGATTGCCAGTTTGCGGGATTATCGTACTGGTTGGCGTAGTAATAGCGATCAGGGTGTTCGTCTGCCATTTGGCGGGCGGTGTGGGTCGCACCATCGGAGCCTTCCAACGGGTCTGTCAGGATGAGCTCGGCGCCCAAAGCGCGCAGTATGGTGATGCGTTCAGGACTGGCGTTGGCGGGCATAGCCAGGGTAACTGGTACACCAAAAGCGGGTCCAAACGTGGCGTATGAAATGCCCATATTTCCGGATGTGGAATCAAGCAGCCGCATCCCAGGGGTTAATGAACCCTGCGCCAATGCAATTCTCAGGATGTTTATTGCGGGTCTATCCTTGACCGAGCCGCCGGGGTTGAACCATTCGGCTTTGGCGAAAACCTGTACGTATGGGGACAGGTTCTCACTGACGCGGCGCAGTAACAGCAGCGGGGTATTCCCAACTGCACTTTCCAGGCCATCGTAATGGTGTGTGGATATTTCTAATTCCGGTAATGTCATTATTTCCATCTGAATTCTCCGATATGTTTACAGCAAAACGACCAACAGGTACGAAAAAAGGGTGCTGCGCAGCTATGCCAAATCCTGCTACGCTTTACGAAAACATTTCGCAAGCGGGGCTGCAACCACCCTTCGTCAATTTGTTGGTCGTAGAAAGTAGTTTTCTGCTACTTCTGGTATGTTATCGTGACGAAGCGGTGATTACAATCCCCGCTTCATACACGTGCAAGTGTTCATATACAGTATGCTCCAAGTCATTGCAAATTTATGATAAACTTGATAATAATTATACCAATACTGCGGTTTTTGTCAAGGGAGAAAAATTAATCGTTTTCATCACCCACCTCTTCAGTTTCTCCGGGTCCGATTCCCAGGGGCATCCATTTGCGTTCATCCTTCAAGCGGTGTTGGAGTCCTCCCCTGGCGTGAATTTCTTCAAAACCTTCTGGTTTGATGAACATCTGGTCGCCTTCGAGCAGGCTGGAGATTCCGCTCTGACCTGGTTCGAGTCGCTTCTGCCCCTTAAACTTGGCTGCACTTTCGGGCAGGTAACCGGTCGGTTCTTCATACGTGGTGATGAAGCCTTCGTAGTTGCGCAGCACAATTTTGTGATCAGACATGCTGAGCATGTAATTGGGTGAAACC